>JALYMD010000101.1 GCA_030773875.1 Chloroflexota bacterium
GTACCATGGGGGCCGCTTGCGACGGACAGGGGCGGTTCGGGACCGACCCGGGCAACACGGAGGCCAGCATGCGGTTCGGGATCACCCAGATGCAGTTAGAGGGTTTAGTCACCTCGGGCATGGAGCCGGAGGCCATGCTCGCTTACGTTGCGGGATATGACCCTGTTGGGGGCGCCCGGGATTTGGCGGCGCAAGGATTCGATCCCATCGAGTTGGGCGTCGACCTCTCCCTCTTCTTTCCCCGCGCGTTCGCTCCCGAGGCGGTGGAGCGACTCGGGGTGCTGAGCCGGGAGCAGGGCATAGGCTACACGGTCCATCTGCCGATGTGGTCGGTCGAGCCGTCGTCGCCGCTTCAGCCCGTCCGGATTGGCTCGGTCCGGGCGGTGGTGGACGCGATCAAGGCGACGGCGCCGCTGGAGCCGGAGGTCTACGTGCTCCACGCGATGGGCTCGCTGGCTGCCGAGTTTGCGCGCCGGCGGCTGCCGGAGGTGCCCTACACGCTCTTAATGCGGATCTTTCAGGAACAGGCGCGGCAGAGCCTGCAGACGATTTTGGCCGAGACGGGCCTGCCATCCCGCCGCCTGGCGATCGAGACCATCGAGTTTCCGTTCGACTTGGTCCTTGAGTTGGCCGAGGAGATGGATGTCTCTATCTGCCTCGACGTCGGCCACGTGCTGGCCGGCTTCGCTGGTCCGATTGGCCTCTTCGAAGCCCTCGGTGCTTGCCTGCCGCGTCTGGGAGAGATCCATCTCCACGACGCCCCCTGGCAGGGGGAAGGGGGCGGACGGCGCCTCCGCCACGGCGAGGACCACCGCCCGCTGGGTGCCGGGGATCTGGACGTGGCGCGGCTGCTGGACTGTCTCACCGGGGGCGGCTTCAACGGCCCGGTGGTCTTTGAGTTGACGGTGCAGGAAGCGTTGGACTCCCTGGAGTTGATTCGATCGCTCCGGCCGGATGTGCTCCCGGCCGACTGGAGCACGGCCAATACTCGGGCGGCCTCCTAATCCACGCCCTCGAACGAGGCGAAGAGGTTGTTGAAGGACTCGGCTAGGGTGGGGTGAGCGAAGATGGCGTCGCGGAGGGCGGTGTAGGGGAGGTTGCCCATCATTGCGAGCTGGAGCATGGACATCAGTTCGCCCCCTTCCATGCCGAGGATCACGCAGCCCAGAATCTTGTCCGTCTCCGCGTCGACGACCGCCTTCATCAGGCCCCGCGGCTCGTCCACCTCCAGCGCCCGGGCCACCCGCGACATCGGCATCTTCGCGACCTTGATCGAGCGGCCCCGCGCCCGCGCTTCCGTCTCAGTCAGCCCGACCCGGCCGAGCTGCGGGTCGATGAAGACGGTGTAGGGCAGCAGTCGGTCGGTTGTCGTCGCGTGGCCGCCATCGAGCAGGTTGGTGCGCGCGATCCGGAAGTCGTCGTAGGAGATGTGGGTGAAGGCCGGTCCGCCCTTGACGTCGCCCAGGGCGTAGACATCCGGTGCGCTAGTCGCCAGATGCTCGTTGGCAATCACGTACCCATGCTCGTCGGTCCGCACCCCGGCCGCCTCCAGGTTTAGCCCGTCCGTGTTCGGCATCCGGCCAGCGGCGATCAGCAGGTGAGAGCCGGTCAACGCCTGCTCCCCGTCCGGTGTCACCACGGTAAGGCGCAAAGCGTCCGTTCCGTCCTGCTCGACCCGCCGCGCCGCCGCCCTGAGCAGGATCTCGATGCCGTCCTCGCGCAGCACCCCAGCCACCGCATCGGCGATGTCCGGGTCCTCCCGCGGGAGGAGGCGTGAGCCACGATTGACGATCGTGACCCGGCTGCCGAAGCGGCGAAACATCTGGCCGAACTCTAACGCGATGTACCCGCCTCCAAGCACCATCAGGTGCTCCGGCACGACATCCAGCTCCATGATCGAGGTGGAGTCGCAGAAGGGGACGGTGTCCAGCCCGTCGAGCGGAGGCGGCGCCGGCCGGCAGCCGGTGTTGAGGAAGATCGTCTCGGCCGTCAAGGCGCGACGACTGCCGTCCGTGAGGTGCACATTGACCGCCTTCGGACCGCTGAAGCAGGCCTCCCCCATCGAGAGGTCTACGCCCTCGGTCTGCCGCAGGCGCCGCTCGCTGCCGCCCCGGAAGCTCTCGACGATGTCCCGCTTGCGCTGGCGAACCGTTGCCATCTCCACCGAGATCGGTCCCGTCCGCACGCCGTAGTCGGCGGCCCGGCGGGCGAGATAGGCGACGCGCGCGCTGGCAACCATCGTCTTGGTGGGAGTGCAGCCGACGTTCACGCAGGTGCCGCCGACGTGGGCGCGCTCGACCAGAGCCGTGCATCGACCGGCATTAGCCAGGGACGTGGCGAGCGGCCCGCCGGCCTGGCCGGCTCCGATGATAAGGGCGTCGTAGTGGTTCGGCTGGGACATCGGCACGGTCCTTTCTCCCGATTGGGCCCGGTGCTGCCGCCAGAAACCTCTCGTTCCCGGTGCGCTTGTGCCGGCGAGAGACGGCCAGCGGCGTCCGCCTTCTCCTGCTCGGCGTCACGATCGTCGCGGGCCGAACGCTACCGGGCCGGCTGGTGCCTGATGTCACGCCTGCATCGTGGCCAGCTCCGTCGTTTCCAGCATAAGGAGGATGTTACCGGGGAGGAATGCTTTCTGCCGTGGCCCCGGCCACCAGCGCCTCGACATCGACCACCTCACCGGTCTCCGCGGAGCGGGCGCAGGCGAGCACGGCGGCGAGGCTGCGGAGATTGTCCCGCGCGCTCGTCTCCGGCTCCTGCCCGGTCCTCACCGCAGCGAGGAACGCGGCGAGGACACCGGCTCGATCACTGCCCTCATCCCGTGGGAGAGGAGAGATTGGGCGGGGCGGGGCATTGTTGGGGTGGAGCAGGATGTCACCGGCCTCCCGCGTCGCCGGGTCACCGGTCCAGCGGAGGCGACCACGCTCGCCGATCAACTCCCACTCCCCGTTCCAGGAGGTTTCGGGCTCGCGGGTAGCCCAATCGCCCTCG
>JALYMD010000102.1 GCA_030773875.1 Chloroflexota bacterium
ATTTCATCACCAAGCTCAAGCCGCCGATCAAGTCCTTCGGAAACCCCGGTGAGGATTGGAGGAGTCGCGGGAAAGCTAGGGGAGCCCGTCCAGGGGCTTGGCGGCCGCTCGCTGCTCGGCATCGTGAGTTGTGGCGCGGACCACCGAGCTGGTGGGGTTGGTCTCCCTCCACTGTCGGCAGAACGAATCAGCGAGTGGTTTACTCCTCCAGCAGATGGTCCAGGACCGCAACGCGCATGAGCTTCACCTGGGGAACGAGTGGTCCGCATGCCGCCAGCATTGCCGCACTTCGTGGCCAGGAGCCGGTCGAAGGAGACCGGCGGTGTCGTGGGGGCGGTCCCCAAGGCGAAGTGGGCCTGAACGGAGATGTCCGGGCCGACGGCCCGCAATGGCGGGCCCAGCCGGTGCAGGCAACCGGTCGCCGCTCGTGACTGATCGATCTCGCGGGCAGCGATCCCGGCCGTCACGTGACCTTTCGGCATGCTACATGGTGTCGCTGGCTCTGGAGAGTTGGAACGAATGAACAGCCGCCTCACCCGTCGCTCCGTCATGCTCGGCGCGCTCGCCGTGCCCTTCATAACCCGCGTCCCCCCGGTGCGAGCTGAGACCGCCTCAACGGCTTTCTCTCTGCCGATCGGACTGCCCGACCATGTCCCCGGCGACAGCTTCGTCGTGCGGCACGGCTACGCCTGCGAGAACACCTGGTACAACCCCGGTTGGCTCCACACCGGCGAAGACTGGTACACGATCTCCGACGACTCGGCGGGAGCGCTGATCTACGCCGTCGCTGATGGCGAGGTCGTCTTCGCCGGTTCGGAGTATCCCGGCCACGTCGTCATCGTCAGGCATGCCGCCGACCTTTATTCCATGTACGGCCATCTCGCCTATGAGCTTGCGGTCGAGACCGGCGAGCCGGTCAAGCAGGGGCAGCGGCTAGGTACCGTCCTTGCCCGCAGCGACGGCCGCGCCCCGAGCCATCTGCACTTTGAGATCCGGACCTTCCTGACGACGCCGGAGGTCAACGGCAACAGCCCGCGATACGCCTACGGCTGCGGCTTCGAGTGTCCGCCCGGCCCGGGCTACTGGCCGGTGAACGCGCCGGAGCACCCATCCTCGATGGGCTGGCGCAACCCAACCCACGTCATCGGCCGCCAGACGTTTCCGGATGACAAAGCAGCCGTGAGCAGGGAGGTCATTGTTGCCGATGGGGCAGCCGTCTCGGCCGCGCTTTGGTCCGCGCCCGAAGGGGAAGACGATGCGCGACCCGTGGGGGACCTTCGGTTGAGAGCGGGCGACCACTACGACCTGCTCGCCCTCGATGCGGGTCGGGAAGCGACGACGGAAACGAGCGCAGAAGGCTACCGGCTCTGGTATCGGATCGCGTTGCCCGGTGGGGAGCGGGCCTGGGTCCAGGCGGCCGTCCCGTCAACTGCCGAGACCGGATCCGACGGCCGTCCGTCGTCGGTCCGATTCGACTTTCTCCCGGCGTTTGCAGTTCCGCAAGCTTAGAGCGGAATGGGCCTGCCCTCCGGGGGAAGCCGCTCGGGCGCGACGGCTTCTCCGGTAGAGCGAAAGGTGGGCAGTGCATGGCACGTGGCAGACGGAGGCTCTTCTCGGTCGTCCTCTGCTGGATCGTTCTCGCGGGCGGGATGGCCTCGTCGCAGCCCCGCCACGGCGCGGCGGGCTTTGCCGTCCAGAGTGCCCGGCTCACCAACGTACAAGACCTCGATCAACTCCGAGACCTGTTCAACCAACGCGCGGGGGTGCCTCGCCTGATCCTGCTGCTATCACCAACCTGTACGACCTGCATCGCTGGTGCCAGTTGGGTACAGCAGAACATCCTCGATGCGCACCCGGCGGCTGACCTGCACGTCTACGCGATCTGGATGCCGATCCTGCCAACCGACCAGCGCTCGCGGTGGGACGACGGGCTCCTGAACGACCCGCGGGTGACCCACCTCTGGGATCCGGGGAGCGTGGCCGGAGGGTGGTTCGCGGACTCCGATCACTTCAGCCTCCGGTACCCCGGACCGATCATGTACGACGCTTTTCTCCTCTTCGGCCGGGAGGCGCGCTGGGACGACGCGTCGTCGAGCCTCCTTGCGTTCGGTCGCACCGCCCTCATCGACACCACCGACGCACTGGGGACGGCACTGGGCGTGCTCCCCGCGGGGGCCGCCTCCCCCGCCGCGCGGTCGGCGACGCCTGAACCTGGTGCGGCCATCACCGTGGTGGCAACTGAGTTGACCAACC
>JALYMD010000103.1 GCA_030773875.1 Chloroflexota bacterium
GGGCTCCCGCTCGCTGCCGAGGACCCTAATCAGTTCCTCGTTGACGATGCCGATCGCCGTCTGAGCGGGGGTCAGCGACCGCAGGACGTCCTGGCCGACGGCTCGCTCCCGCACCGCGGCGACAAAGTCCTTCGTGACCTTGAAATTGACATCGGCCTCGAGCAGCGCCCGGCGGACTTCACGCATCGCGCCGTCGACATCTTCTTCCGTCAGCCGGCCCTTCTTGGAAAGCCGGCCAAATGTCTCGTTAAGGCGATCGGAGAGGGATTCAAACATTCGTTCATCCTTGGTGGTCGGTATGGCGACAATGCAAGGAGACTTCCTGGACATTAACCCCAGGGAAGTTTACCGAATCGGTCCTCACCTCGGTCGCCCACTTCCGCGTTCGAAGGGGGCTGCGACAGAGGACCCCTTCAAGCTCCGCCCGTGCAACTGAGGCGTGGCGTCGTCAGGTCGAGGCGGACGCTGCTACAAGCCCTCGCCCACGCCGAAGAACAGCGAGTCGACATAGGTGTCGGGCCGAAACTCGGCCAGGTCTGTCGCCTTTTCACCCGTACCGACGTAGGAGATGGGCGTTCCCAACTCCTTCGCGACGGAGAAGGCGATGCCGCCTTTCGCGGTCCCGTCCAGTTTGGCGATCATGATGTCCGTGATCTCGACGGACTTCGCGAACTCCTGTGCTTGGATCAGTCCGTTCTGTCCGGTCGTCGCATCGATGACGAGCAATACTTCCTGCGGGGCCGTCTCGACGTGGCGGCGCATGATCTTGCGCAGCTTCTCGAGTTCCGCCATCAGGTTGTACTTCGTGTGCAGCCGGCCCGCGGTGTCCACAATCAGGACATCGATGTTGCGGGCATGAGCGGCCTGCATCGCATCGAAGACGACGGCACCCGGGTCCGCGCCCTGCTGATGCGCAATGACCGGAGCTTTGAGGCGCTCCCCCCAGACAGAGAGTTGGTCGATGGCCGCAGCGCGAAACGTGTCACCGGCGGCAAGCATCACACTACGACCGAACCGCTGGTGGTAGGCCGCGAGCTTGGCGATCGATGTCGTCTTGCCGACCCCATTGACACCGACCACCATGATGACGAAGGGAACGCCCCGCTGCAGGATCTTCACTTTCCGGTTGCGGGTCGCCATCTCTAGCAGCAGAATCATCTCCTGCCGCAAGATCTCCCGAGCATCAGCCGGATCCTTGATCCGGTCACGGTCCACCCGCTCCCGTAGCTCGGCTACCAGCTTTTGGCTCACGTCCCAGCCGACATCGGCCTGGATGAGCAGCATTTCCAGATCTTCATAGAGTTCCTCGTCGAGCGCCGAGCGATCGAAGAGGCGCGTGATTTCGAGGAAGACGCCGCGTCTGGTCTTCTCAAGACCTTGATCGAGTTGGACATCAGGCTCCGCACGGCGGCGGAACAGTCGATTGAGGACCACGGGCTCTCCTCTCGTAAGCGGGGTGACGGGCAGGGAATGAGTCACGGATCGTCGCACCCGGCAAGAACATGGCGACCAGGGATAGCCGGGCTGACATAGAAAGTATAACGTCCACGGCTCGATGGCCCTTCCATCCCCGGAGCCTGAGTGCCAGCGCCTGGTGGTAGGATCACCACCCAGGGCCGGGCCGAGATCGGCCGGTATCGGAGGACGGAAGGGATCTCGTCGGTGTCGCGCTCGGGGCTGGTTCTTGCCGTGTATCTGCCCGCGGCGCTGCTCGCGTTTGGCCAGGGTCTCCTGATCGCCACCCTCCCGCTCTACGCCGCCGGCTTTGGTGTCTCCTACGGGTTAATCAGCCTGGCTGTGGCCGCCGCAGCGATCGGGACGCTGGTGACCGACGTGCCTGCCGGGGCTCTGCTCGGACGGTTCGGGCTCCGCCGGACCATGATTGTCGGGTGTGCGTTGGTCGCCATCGGCACATTTGGCCTAGCGTGGGGACGGGTCTTCGGGGAGGTCGTGTTCTACCGGGTGCTGGCCGGGGTCGGAACGGCGCTCTGGGGCCTGTCCCGGCATGCCTATATCGCGGAGGCGATTCCGCCAGCTTCCCGCGGACGTGCGATCTCCGTGTTCGGTGGGATCAACCGGATCGGCGTCTTCGCGGGGCCAGCGGTCGGCGGCATCGTGGGAAGCGCCTTTGGACTTCGGGCATCGTTCGCCCTCTCAGGGCTGCTCGGCATTGTCGCGCTGGTGCTCGCAATCCTCTTCGTCAAGCCTGCCCGGTCTCCGGTCAAAGCCCTCTCTCATCGCGCGAGGTGGTTGACGGTCGGGCGGCTCGTGCGAGCTAATGCCCGTGATCTCGGTGCGGCCTCGGTCGCCCAGACGTTTGCTCAGATGATCCGAGCCGGTCGCCAGTTCATCGTTCCGGTCTACGGAGCGACAGTCCTCGGGTTGGACGCGGCTGAGATCGGCTTCATCATCACCTTCGCGTCGGTGCTCGACATGCTGATGTTTGTGCCCGCCGGGATCGTGATGGACCGCTTCGGCCGCAAGGTCGCGGCCGTGCCGAGTTTCGCCGTCATGGCCCTGGGTGTCGCGCTGATCCCGCTCGCCTCCAGCTACATTGGGCTGCTCGGGGCTGCCGCCGTGATCGGGTTCGGCAACGGGTTGGGCTCCGGCACCATGATGACCCTCGGGGCCGACCTGGCGCCGCCCCGGGCCACTGGAGAGTTCCTCGGGTTGTGGCGGTTAGTCGGCGACGCAGGATCGGCGGGCGGCCCCTTGGTCGTGGGGGTGATGGCGGCGCGTTTCGGACTGACGGGGAGCGCTGCTGCCCTTGCCTTGATCGGTGTCGTCGCCACCCTGACACTGGCGCTG
>JALYMD010000104.1 GCA_030773875.1 Chloroflexota bacterium
GTCTTCATCGGCGCGCTCGATCTCACGGTCATCGCGACAATCCTGCCCCGGATGATCGTTGACCTTGAGATCAACAGCGCCGACGTCGATCGATACATCTGGATCGTAAACGGTTACCTGCTCGCCTACATCGTCGCCATCCCGATCATGGGCCGGGTCTCGGACCTGATCGGTCGCCTCGGCGCCTTTCAGATCGCGCTAGGCGTTTTTCTCGTCGGATCGATCTGGTGCGCCGTTGCCACCAGCCTGCCGGCGTTGATCGTTGGTCGCGCGGTTCAGGGCGCCGGTGGCGGCGCCTTGCTTCCTGTGACGATGGCGCTCGTCGCAGATCTGCTACCCCGGAGCCGCCGCAGCGCCGGATTAGGGCTCGTTGGGGCGGTGGACACCCTGGGCTGGGTTCTCGGTCCAATCTGGGGCGCGGCAGTCGTCGGCGTCCTCGCCTCTCAAGCAGAAGCGTGGCGGTGGGTCTTCATCGTGCACGTACCACTCGGCCTCGTTGCCGCTGTGGGGCTCGCCTACGTTGGGTGGCGCCGGCTCCCCCGGTTCGAGCGCCACCAAGGGAGCCTCGACATCTTAGGCACCTTGTTGCTCGCGCTGTCCCTCTTGTTGCTGAACCTGGGCCTGTCCTCGGGCGGCGAGGTTGGGGGGACGACCGGAACGGGCCTGCGAGCGCTCGGGGGCACGACCAACCCGCTTGCCCCATACCTCGTGCCGCTGTTGCTCAGCGGGCTCCTCGTCGGCATCCTCTTCATCTGGTGGGAGCGACGGGCTCCGCACCCAGTGCTGCCAGTTGAACTCTTTCGGCGGCGCCCGTTCACCGCCGCCGTCACCGCGAACTTCATTGTGGGCGCCGCTCTCATCGTCGCCATGGTTGACGTGCCGGTTCTTGTCGCGTTGGTGGTTGCCGAAGAGCGCGTCAGCACATCCAGCGCTTTGCTGCTTGCCCCCTTCACCCTGCTCATGGCAATCCTCTCCTTGCTTGGGGGGTTTGATTTATAAAAAAACATCCATCGCGCGACCGCGGGAGCAGGTCTCACCCTGGTGGCGATCGGTTATGTCGCGATTTGGATCGGGATGGGCCAGGAGGACTCGCGGTTCGTGGCAATGCTGCCCGGGCTCGTCCTCAGCGGCGCGGGATTTGGACTGGTGATTGCCCCGCTCGGCGCAAGTGTGATCAATGCGGCACCCCCCGCGAACCGTGGTATCGCCGCCGCTCTGACGCTCGTCTTCCGCCTGCTCGGGATGACGGTCGGTATCTCGGTTCTTACCGCAATCGGCGTCCGGCGGCTCCAATCCCTGACCAGCCGGCTCGATCCCATCATCCAGGCGCCCAACGAGGGCACAGCCGAGTTTCTCGCCCGTCAACAGCAGTTCATCGAGGACCACGCCATCCCATTGAGCGTCCAGGTCCTCCGCGAAACCTTCCTCACGGCTGCCCTCCTGGCCCTCATCGCTCTCCTGCCGGTGTGGTTGATGCGGGACAGCACGTCGCCGCCTGCCACGCAACCGGCGCCGGACGAGCGGAGGGGAGCGCGCGTCCAACCCTCTCGCATGGCTGCTCGACGCCCCTAGGGTGGCAAGCAGCAGGCTGGACGGGTTATGGCAGGGTGAGTTGCATCACCTGCCCTCACGGGAAGTTGCCGAGCAACGGGCAGCGTGTTGCTCTCGATCGGGTTCGATCTTGCTGCTACGGCGCCAGACGCCTTAAGCGAGTGCCTCTCGCAGCGCCGCGACGGCGCTCTTGACGCTTGAACCTGGGGAGTAGATGGCAGAACCGGCAACGATAGTGTCCGCGCCCGCGTCAACCACCCGGCGGATGTTTCCGGCTTTGACCCCGCCATCCACTTCCAAAAGGCATGTCGGATTCCGAGCGTCAATCATCTCCCGCAACCGGGCGATCCGCTCTAACGCTGAAGGGATGAACGTCTGGCCGCTGAATCCGGGGTTGACGCTCATGACCAGCACCTGCCGCACAAGGGGCAACACTTCCTCGATCGCCGAGAGCGGGGTGGCGGGGTTGAGGGTCACACCTGGGGCAGCTCCGGCCTCGGCGATCCCCTGGATGGTCCGGTGCAGATGGCCGCACACCTCAACGTGAACGGTCACGAAGTCCGCCCCGGCCACCGCGAACTGTTCGGCGTAGCGTTCCGGTTCCACGATCATCAAGTGGACGTCAACCGGCAGTTTCGTTGCGCGCCGGACCGCCTCCATCACGGGTAATCCGATCGAGATATTCGGCACGAACCGGCCGTCCATGACATCCACATGGACAAAGTCCACGCCGGCCGCTTCTGCCTCGGCGATCTGGTCCCCGAGCCGAAGAAAGTCGGCCGAAAGGATTGACGGGCCAATGCGCGCCTTGCGTTCCGTCAACCCCTTGCTCCCCTCCTGAACCGATCAACCGGTTCCTCTGTAACGTCCACATCTGAGGAAGGTCGATCATAGCAGCGGATCCGGCCTGGATCGTGAGACTGGCACCGGCTCCGCGGGGTTCTTGGCACACGCTTTGCCAATAACGGATCATGGACGTTGACATCCACCCCCAAACCAGGACACAGCGGCCCGCCGTTTCACTCCCACCCCAACTCGTTGGCGGCCTTGCGCTCATTGCCGTCGCCTGGCCACTAGCCTGGTCCCACCTCCAGCCGTACTCGAGCTACACGTTTTTCCCGTTGTGGCTGGCCTACATCCTAACTGTCGACGGCCTCGTTCAACGCCGGACGTCCACCTCTCTCCTCCAGCGCGATCCACGGCGCTGGGTGCTCCTGTTCCTGGCATCGGTGCCACTCTGGTGGCTTTTTGAAGGACTCAATTACTCCGTCCACAACTGGAGCTACCATCTGCCCTGGAGTCCGGGTGGCTTGGAGTACGCCGCTTTAGCGTCGCTCTCCTTCTCAACCGTGGTCCCTGCGGTGTTCGAGACAGCGGAGCTCTACCGCTCCTTCCCCGCTTTCAACCGCCCCCGCTATTGGATTCGTATTGCCCCGTCCCGGAAGGGACTGCTCGGCATTATTGCCGCGGGCATTATTATGTCGATCGCGACATTCCTCTTTCCCCGCCAGGCCTACCCCTTGGTCTGGCTCGGGCTCTTCTTCATCCTTGATCCGTTGAACCAGCTCATCGGGGCTAACAGCATCTCCAGCCAGGTTGCGCACCGCCGGTGGGACACCGTTTGGGTTCTCTGGGCGGCTGGCCTCACTTGCGGCTTCTTCTGGGAGATGTGGAACGTCTTCTCCATGCCGAAGTGGACCTACGACATCCCCTACATCGAGGGACCCAAGCTGTTCGAGATGCCGTTGTTGGGTTACGGCGGCTACCTTCCCTTTGCCTTGGAAATCTACGCCTTCTACCAGACGTTCCACTTCTTGCTCTTCAGGACTCGGGATCGCTACCTTCGGTTGGATTGGGCGGAGAGCGACGGCGAACAGTCGGTTCCGCGTGGCGGGTTCCGCGCGGAAGGCGGTCGTTGACCCCGTTTTCGACCCAAACCTATAATGCGCGCCTTGCCACATCGGCTGCCTCCGGGCGACAAACCTTGCGGGGGCGCGCGTGAACATCCTCGACCGGTTCGAGCAATCGTTCGAGCGCCTGATGGAAGGATCGATCGGGCGCCTCTTTCGCAGCCCAATCCAACCCGCTGAAATCGGACGCAAGCTCGAACGAGCCATGGTCTCCAATCAGGTCGTGTCCGTCGACGCGACCCTGGTTCCGAATGACTATCGCGTCGCGATGCACCCGGAGGACATGGTCCTCTTCGCGGACTACGTGACGGCCCTTTGTCGGCAGATGGAGACGTGGCTTACGGAGCTTGCCGCCGAGCGAAGGTTCACCCTGGTGGACCGGATCCGGGTCCAAATCACCGGCGTTGAGGCCGTTCCCCGCCGGGCCATCCAGGTCACCGCCGCCATTGCCGATCGCCCTGATTTTGGACGGCCCGAGCAGGACGCGGTCCAGCGTACCGAGGTCTATCGGGTCATCCGCGAGACGACCGGTGTCCCCCCCCTTAGAATTCGCTTCTTGTCTGGGTCCATGGCGGGCAACGAGGTGACCATCCGAAAAGCTACGACGACGGTGGGCCGGGCCCTCGACAATGACATCGTGATTGAGTCAGGTGATGTTTCCCGCCACCACGCCAAACTCGAGTACGCCAGTGCCCAGCTCCGTGTGACCGATCTCGGCAGCACGAATGGAACCCGGATTAATGGCAAGGCCATCCGCACCCACCCGGTTGCCGGCGGCGACGAGATCACCTTTGGCGCCCAGAAGGTCAAGATTTTGGCGTGCGACCCCAACGGCCGCTAGCTCTCCGGGGCTAGGAGAGGACCGACCGATCGCCCATGTTCCAAGCCCTTGACTTTGATTGGTTCCTGCTTCTTTTGCGGATCCTCTTCATTTTCCTGCTATACTTTTTCCTCTACCAAGTGGTCCGCGTTACCTCCCGCGAACTCATTGCTCTTGCCAGCGCCTCTGCCCCGCAGGCGCCACCGACCGTTTCGGTGACCGGACGTTTGGTCGTTGTGGATGGGGGGGAATCTGAGTTGCTCCCTGGCACGGCATTCGCGCTAAAGCCAACGACCATCGTCGGCCGCCATCCTGACTGCACCTTGGAGTTGAACGAGCCCTTCGTGTCCGCTGAGCACGCAGAGATGGCCAGCGACAACGGTCGTTGGTGGGTGCGCGATCTCGGCAGCACTAATGGCACCTTCGTCAATGGGAACCCGGTACGAGTCCCGACAGGCGTCAAGCCCGGGGACATCGTACAATTCGGTCGGGTCAGGCTTCAGCTCGTTCCTTGACCGGGAATTTTCCCGCCCCGGGCGCCGCGTTGCGGCCAACGCCGCCCGACTGTGTGGACATCAACGATACGCTGCGGGGGATTGACATCTTGCGTCACCAGTCAACGTTCAGCACCCTCCTGCCCCTGCCGGTGAGAAATCGAGGCTATCGCGCCACCCGGGTGGCCCGCACGGGCGTCGACGCCCGCGAAGTGCTTGGACGCCTGCCCCGCCTGCTCAGTCGCGCTGCTACCGGCCTTGCGGTACTCACCCTCCTGTTGACAGGCACTCTTCTTGCCCTGCGATCAGCCTACGGAGACAAGGTCTATCCGTCTGTCGCCGTGGCTGACATGGATCTTGGTGGCCTGACGCCAGCGGAGGCACGCGCAACCCTTCAATCCCGAGCTGCTGCACTGGAGCAGGGCACCGTCACATTCACCTTCGAGGGGAAAACCTGGACGCCGAAGCTCGAAGAGCTTGGAGCGAAGATCGATGTCGACGGGGCGTTTCACGAGGCCTACCAACTCGGCCGTGAGGGAAACGCATGGGACCGTCTCGTCTCGACAAGCCGTCTGGCCCGCGAAGAGACCTACGTCCCACTGCGGATCTCTCTTGATCACGTCACCCTCAATCGCTGGTTTGATCAAGTCGACGGCGAGCTAGGGCTGCCGCCGCACGATGCCTTCCTGGTCGTCCAGGGCGCGACCGTGAGGGTTGAGCCTGAGGTCGATGGCACCATCGTTGACCGCACCGAGGCGAGCCGCCGTGTCCAGGCGGCTCTGCAAGGACTCGCTCCGATCGCCGAACCGCTACCCATCATCTCCAAAGTCGCAAAGGTTCGGACGGCCGATCTCGGGGCTGCCCAACAGCAGGTCCAGCAGGCGCTCTCCCGCCCGGTCAAGGTTCGGTTCGAGGACCAAGGCTGGACAATCGCCCCCGCCGATCTCGGCAAGTTCGTGGTCCAGCGCGTGGACCCGGCAAGGACCGGTGTCGAAGCGGTCAGCGTTGGCGTGGACGAGGAGGCCCTAGCCTCCTGGCTCTCGGACGAGTTCACCGACAAGGTCAATCGCGAACCGGTCAACGCGACGGTCGGCTGGAATCAAGGACCCGTCGCGCTCACTGACAGCGCTGATGGCATAACGCTCAAGCCACTGACCTTCGCGCGAGTGGTCTCCGACAGCTTTTTGGGTAACTCCAAGCCAATCGACATCCCGGTCACTGTGACCAAGCCCGACGTGGACAGCAACAACCTCGCGGCCCTCGGCATCACCACCGAGCTCGCGCGCGGCGATTCCAGCTACGTGGGCTCGACCCCAGACCGTGCCACGAACGTGGAGACGGGGACGCGGCTCCTCAACAATACGCTGGTCCCGCCCCACGGCGAGTTCGACTTCAACCGGGCCATCGGCGAGATTACGGCCGACAAGGGGTATGTCGACGCCAAGGTCATCGCGGGGGAGCGGATCGACCGGGACCTTGGTGGCGGCATCTGCTCGGTATCCACCACCGTCTTCCGCGCTGCGCTAACCGCTGGTCTGCCAATCACGGAGTGGAACCCCCATCGCTACCGCCTGACGATGTACGAGGCAGATGGTTGGAGTCCCGGCTTCGATGCCTCCATCCTGCAGCCGGAGGGCAACCCCTTCGAGCCTGGCAACAGCTTCAAGTTCGCCAATCCGACTGACTCCTGGATGCTCGTCGAGTCCTGGGCGGACGGTGCCAACGTGATCGTCATCATCTATGGTCCTGAGTTGGGCTGGCGCGCCGAGGTCTCGGAGGCTAAGTATGGGAAAACGATTCCCATCGATCCGCCCCTTGAAATCGTCGATGACCGGCTAGCCCCTGGCACCATCCAACATGCGGAGGCACCGGAAGAAGGCCTCGTCGTCTCCTTCACCCGCGATGTCTACGATCGGGACAATAACCTGATCGAGAGCCGCGAGTTCCGGACGGTCTTCCACTCGCGTGGCAACGTCTACCGGGTCAGCCCCGACATGCAGGGGATGTCCCCCGCCAGCGCCGGCTAGGATGTCCGTGGGGTCCACCACGTCGGCGAGGTCACGGGGTCTCACGGTCCGGCTTAAGCCGCCCCTGGTCCGCTTTCCCGGCAGTCTCTCGCTGGTGCTGCCCGCCCACAACGAAGAGGCCAATATCGGAATCGTCGTCGAGCAGGCGCTCGCTGCGCTCCCGGCCTTCTCGGATGATTTCGAGATCATTGTGGTCGACGATGGGAGCCGGGACGGGACCCGGGCAATCGTTGAAAGGCTGTCGGCGTCCGACCCGCGGGTCAAACTCGTCCATCACCCAGTCAACCGTGGGTATGGCGGAGCTTTAACTTCCGGCTTTCGTGCCTCCCGCGGCGATCACGTCATGTTTATGGACGCCGATCGCCAATTCGATATCTCGGACCTGGCCCTCCTCAGTCCGTTCATCGACACGTTCGATATGGTCGCGGGTTTCCGCAAGGAGCGCCACGACCCCTTCCACCGCCGCGTCAATGCGGAAATCTTCAACGTCGC
>JALYMD010000105.1 GCA_030773875.1 Chloroflexota bacterium
GCATTGTCGGCCGCCGCGCGGAGGCGGGAGAGTGATGCTGGCGAGGTCCGAGCGCGCCGAGGTGACGCAATGGGTCCCTACCTGATCCGCCGGCTCGCGGCAACCATCCCGGTCTGGTTTGCCATCCTGACCCTGGTCTTCTTGATGCGGCCCCTGGTTCCCGGCGATCCGGTCAAGATCATGTTCTTCGGCCGCTCGACCAGCCCCGAGGTTGTCGAGAACATGCGCCATCAGCTCGGCCTGGACGATCCGCTGCCGGTCCAGTACGTCCGCTACGTAGGCGACGTCATGCAGGGCGACCTTGGCACGAGCATCACCACCCGCAGACCCGTCACCCAGGAGATCATCGACCGCTACCCCGCGACGTTGCAGCTCGCAGTTGGAAGCTTGCTCGTCTCGATCCTGGTCGGCCTGGTCACCGGGATCCTCGCCGCCGTCTACAAAGACTCCCTCATCGACACATTCGCGATGATCTTCGCGATGGGCGGACTCTCGATGCCCGCCTTCTGGTTCGGCCTCCTCATGATCTACTTCTTCTCCGTCAAGCTCGCCTGGTTCACGGTGATCCCGGACGGTTCCTTGAAGTCGCTGGTGCTGCCGGCCGTCACCCTCGGTTTGATCGCCTCATCGGTGGTCGCACGGCTCGTCCGATCTGCCATGCTGGAGGTCCTGGGGCAGGACTACATCCGGACCGCGCGGGCGAAGGGACTCCGGGAGCGGAAGGTTCTGCTCCGCCATGGGCTCAGCAACGCGATGGTTCCGGTGGTGACGATCCTCGGACTCCAGTTCGGCGGACTCCTCAGCGGCGCGTTCATCATCGAGGCCGTCTTCGCCTGGCACGGGATCGGGGAACTCGCGGTCAAGTCCTTCGCGAAGCGCGACTTCCCCCTCATCCAGGGGATCGTGCTGGTCATCGCCACCTCCTACGTGCTGGTCAATTTAGCGGTCGACATCCTCTACGGGTTCCTCGACCCCCGGATCACCTACTCGTGACCGACGCCATCACCGCCGCCGCTCTCGCACCGCGCCGGGTCTCGAATCGGACCGGGATTCTTTCGTTCCTGCGGGCGCTCTTCCGCCAGCGCCAGGCGCAGATCGGCGGGCTCATTGTCTTGGTCCTGCTCGTCATGGCCATCTTCGCACCCCTCATCGCGCCCTACGGTCCGACCGAGATCAAGGCCGGCCGCCCCCTCGACCCGCCGAGCCGGAGCCACGTCTTCGGCACGGACGGCCTCGGGCGGGACATGTTCAGCCGCATCGTCTACGGGGCCCGAATCACCCTCCAGATCGGGTCGATCAGCGTCGCGCTGGCGCTGGTCCTGGGTGTGATCGCCGGGATCGTGGCCGGGTACTACGGCGGCTGGGCCGACACGATCCTGATGCGCTTCACCGACGTCACCCTCGCCTTCCCGGGGTTCCTGCTGGCGTTGGCGATCGTCTCGACCCTAGGACCCGGGCTGACCAACGCGATGATCGCCGTTGGGATCGGGTCCTGGCCCACCTTCGCCCGGGTGGTCCGCGGCTCGGTGCTCTCAGTCAAGGAGATGGAGTACGTCACTGCCGGTCGCGTGTTGGGGGCCACCGGAACGCACATCATGCGGCGCTCGATCTTGCCGAACGTGCTGGCGCCGATCATCGTTCTCGCCTCGCTGGAGTTCCCGGCCGCGGTGCTCACCGCCGCCGCCCTCTCCTTCCTCGGTCTCGGGGCCCAGCCGCCCTCCCGGGAGTGGGGCGCCCTGCTGGTAGACGCCCGAACCTACATCCGGTCCGCCCCCTACCTCATCAACATCCCCGGGGCGGCGATCTTTCTGGTCGTGCTCGCCTTCAACCTGCTCGGCAACACCCTCCGCGACGTCCTCGACCCCCGCCTTCGCGGCCGCTAGTACCCGGCTAACGTTTCGATGGCTGAGGTCAGGGAGACGAAATGAACAGCTCGCGTCTGAACCGCCTCCGGTAGTTCGTGGCGAACGCAGGACCATT
The DNA here is from genome assembly GCA_030773875.1 of Chloroflexota bacterium. The sequence continues at coordinate 1,981 of JALYMD010000105.1, forward strand.
GATCCCTCCCAACCGGTGAAGCTGCCGGCGCTCCGCGATGAATCATCCTCGACCCAAGCACCGATTTGTGCTCCGGTTGTGGCCAGGGCACCGGCCGCGGTTTGATGGCCACCGGTACCGCCACTATCATGAGCACGTGACCGCAACCAGCCGCTCCAGACCTTATAGCCCGCCCCACACCTGTCTGCGCCTGCTCCCCGGCCGGACGCGGCAGTGACCGCTCATCCCCCGATTGGCTGGCGAATCTGGCTCCTCGCGGCGCGGCCCAAGAC
>JALYMD010000106.1 GCA_030773875.1 Chloroflexota bacterium
TTCGAGGCCGCGAAGCCGCAGCTAAAGGCCGACCTCTATGCGGAGTTGGTTCGCCGTGGCTACTTTCCCCGCTCGCCGGAGGAGACGCGCAGCAGATGGGCACAGCTTGGCACGATCGGGTTGGTACTCGCTGTCCTGGGGGGGTGTTTCGGGATCGCGACCGTGGGAGGCCTGGCGCCCTGGGTCCTGTTTCCGGCCGCGGTGCTGGTCATCCTGGCGTTGGTCGTGCGGCGGTTGAGTGGGGCCATGCCGCGCAAGACAGCAGCGGGATCGGAGGCAGCCGCCAAATGGCGGGCGTTCCGCAAGTACCTAGACGACATCGAGAAATATGAGCGGATTGATGGCGCGCCGGAGATCTTCGACAAGTACCTGCCCTACGCCGTGGCTTTTGGCCTGGAGCGGTCGTGGGTTCAGAAGTTTGCGAGCGTCCAGACGCCCACTCCCGCCTGGTTTGGCGGAGGCTTCGGTGGTCCCTTAGGCGGCGAGATCTTCGACCTCGATCCCTACCCTGGACGCCGGCGCTACGGTCGCGGGTACGGCGGTTATGGTGGCGGCACCGTGATTATTCCCGGCGGCGGGGGCTTCGGCGGCTTCGGCGGCGGTGACCGCGGGGGCAATCTGGATGCCGGGGATGGTGGCGGGTTCGATTTCCCGGATCTGCAAGGAAGCAGCGACCGGGCTGGACGGTCCCTCCAGAGTTCCAGTGACAACTTCTTTGACATGCTCGGCACCGCGGCCGAGGTCTTCGGTGGTTTTTCCGGCGGCGGACGCGGTGGCGGCTGGGGTGGTGGCGGAGGTGGCTTCGGCGGCGGTGGCAGATCCGGCGGATCCTCCGGTGGCGGCGGCGGCGGCTTCAGTTAGTGAGCTGGGGCTGAGAAGGCAATTCCCGTCGAATTGCATCGCGGAGAGAGTGAAGGGGCCGGGAAGTGAGACCGTCACGGTGCTCGGCGTCCGAGTGGACGTGCTGAACGAGCAGGATGTCCGTGACCGCCTGCGTGCGGCGTTGCTCGATCCATGGGATCGGAACTGCCGGCACGTGGCGACGGTCAACCCGGAGTACGTGATGGCCGCCCGGAGTGATCCCGGCTTTGCCGCCGCGCTCGCCCGGGCGGACCTGACGACTGCCGACGGGATTGGGCTGGCGGTGGCCGCGCGTCTGGGGAGCGGCGGGCTCTGGATCCGTTTGCCCGCCCGGGTGACGGGCGTAGACGTGACTGAGTGGTTGGCCGCGGAGATCGCTCATGACTGGCCACTCTTTCTCCTCGGCGGCGGCCAGGGCGTGGCGGATGCTGCGGCTGACACGCTGAGGCGTCGCTTCCCTGGCATCGAGGTGGCGGGAACGTGGGGCGGCGGGACGCCGCAACTGGAGGACGACCATCAGGCGCTGACACGGATCAGGGAATCGCGAGCGCGCGTGCTGCTGGTCGCCTACGGGGCGCCCGGACAAGTACTTTGGATCGACCGCAACCGGGCGGCGCTAGCAACCGCCGGAGTTCGTCTGGCCGTCGGAGTGGGGGGGGCAATGGACTACCTCGCGGGTCGGGTGCCGCGAGCACCGACTCTTATCCGGCGCCTTGGTTTGGAGTGGCTATACCGGCTTGTTCGTGAGCCCTGGCGATGGCGCCGTCAGCTTGTGCTGCCCCGGTTTGCGCTGCTGGCCATCCTGGAATGGCTCTGGCGGCGCGGAAACCGAGCGGGCCGGTACGTCCGGCGGATGGACCCCGAAGGGGAGTCGTCCACTTCGCCGAAGAACCCTCCTACGATCGGTGCTCCTGGAGATGGTGGGGGCATCGGAGGTCAACCACGGTTGGGGATCCAGGGTGCGTCCGGAACAGATGGACCACGACCTGACGAGGTGCTCGCGCCCGACAACGACAGGTAGAAATCAACAACCCTCTCCCGGTCACTGAGGTTTGGATCCCGGAGCAGAGCGAGGCGCCGTGCGTCAGGGTCGGCCGATACGGATCGTGGTCTGGATGAGTGGGCGTTCAGCGACGGTCGGAAGACCGGCAATGACGTATCCTTGAAGGGCAGACGCGCTTTGGACGCGGCAAGCTCATCGTGGGGTAAGGGTCATCCTCCCGCCCTTGCGGCCTGAGGCGTGTGGTGTCCCGTTACTTTCCAGCCAGGATGTGATCTTTCCCATGGCCGTGATCGACGAGTTTCCAACGACGCGCGGGCAGGTGCCCTGTTCGTATCACCCGGCCGTGATGACGGGTCTGCGCTGCTCGCGATGCGGCAAGCCGATCTGTCCCAGGTGTGGCGTCCGCACCCCGGTCGGGCTCCGCTGCCCGGACTGCGCGGGCGTTCGCGGTCTGCCGACCTACCGAACGGGCTCGACGACCCTGGCAAAGGCAGGGGGAGTGGGGCTCGCGATTGCGCTCGTTGTCGGGGTGTTGTGGGGGCTCGCGCCGGGGTGGGGGTTCTACCTGGCCCTCGCCTTGGGGTTCGGGGTCGCGGAGGGGATCGCCTGGGCAAGCAACGCCAAACGTGGTTCAGATCTGCAACTGCTGGCGCTAGCGCTCGTCGCGCTTGGCTTAGTGGTCAGCCGCGTGGTCCTCGCGCAGCGGCTCGGCATCCCGTGGTCGGCGATCAACCAATTGTCGGAGCCGGTTGTCTTCTACATGCGGCTCCGGTTGATCCCGGACGTGCTCTATGCTCTGCTGCCGTTCCTGATCGCCTGGGTGAGGTTCCGGTGAGGACGCTCAGGAAGCCGCGGACCCTAAGGACCACTCGCTAATGGCTGACGGCTTGTCCGACCTCCTCCTCCGGTTGGCGGGCGTCCGCGTGCTCGTCGTCGGGGATCTGTTTCTGGATCGATTGATCTGCGGGCGGGTGACACGGATCTCGCGGGAGGCGCCGGTGCCGGTGCTGGAGGAGACTCGGCAAACGGAGTTGCCAGGCGGTGGAACTGCGCCCGCGCTCGGGATCCTCGCTCTCGGTGGTGTCGCGGAGCAGGTTGGGCTGGTGGGGACCGACGCGGACGGTGATCTCCTGCGTGGCCTCCTGTCGGCGCGAGGCGTCGGGACAGGGGGCGTCGTTGCCGACGCGTCCCGGCCGACCACGGTCAAGACGCGCATCGTGGCCGAGGGCTTTCTGGTCTACCCCCAACAGGTGGCACGGATCGACCGGATCGATCGCACCCCGGTGAGTGGGGTGGTGGAGGGAGCGCTGATCGGCGCGATCCGGGCAGCGGCGATGGCGGTCGATGCGGTGCTGATTTCCGACTACCAGACAGGTGTGGTGACACCTGGCGTGATTGAGGCGATCCTCCAAGCCGCGGGAAATCAGATCACAACGACGGTGGACGCTCAAGGTGATCCCGCGCGATACGCGGGGTTTGATCTCGTCAAATGCAACGAAGCGGAGGCGGAGCGGGCCCTGGGAGCCCCAGTGACACCCCCGCGCCTCGTCGCGTGGCGGGAGCGGCTTGGCTGCCGGACGGTCGCCGTGACACGGGGTGGAGCGAGCGCCCTGCTCGTCCACCCTGGTGGAATCGAGGAGGTGCCGGCAGCGAACCGCAGCGAGGTCTACGACGTCACGGGTGCTGGTGACACCGTCATTGCGGTTCTGACCGCTGCCCTGGTCGCTGGAGCACCGCCGAGGCAGGCGCTGGAGCTGGCCCAACTGGCTGGAGGCATCGCGGTTCGCAAGTGGGGCAATGTTCCGGTTGATGCCGCCGAGCTTGCGGCGGCTGTGTCGACCCGAGAGTCCGATTGGTCCGCTTGATGGGAACGGTTGTGGAGCGGGCATCCCTTGAAGAATTGGGGGAACGGCTCCGAGCCGAGGGCCTCCGTGTTGTCTTCACCAATGGGCACTTCGATCTCCTGCACGTGGGCCACCTTCGCTCCCTCCAGGCAGCCCGCCGGCTAGGGGATGTACTGGTCGTAGGCGTCAACGATGATGCGACGACCCGGCGGCGCAAGGGACCGACCCGGCCCATCGTGCCGGAGGCGGAGCGGACGGAGTTGCTCGCCGGTCTCGCCTGCGTCGACTACGTGGCGGTCTTCGGCGAGGAGACGGCGGAGCAGACCGTGGCCCTCCTCCGGCCGGATGTCTATGCCAAGGGGGGAGATTACGCCGCCACACCCGAGGAAGAGGCGGCCGGGCGAACCCCATTGCCAGAGGCGGCCATCGTCCGTGCTTATGGTGGCGAGGTCGCCACGATCCCCTTAATTCCCGGCCGCTCCACCACCGCGTTGGAACAGGCGATTCGGACGGCGGCGACGTGATCCCGGGTCGTCGATCGCACGATTCCCGCCGGTTGCCCGGGCTTTGGTGTCACACTACAGCACCCTTACGTCCACTCGTGTGACGGTCGTGACCGCCCCGCAGGAACGCTCGGCACCCAGCGATCCCATTGCCGGATCGTCCGCCACATCCGGGATCGCGACAGCCGCGCTGATCATCATGCTTGGCAACGTGCTCAGCCGGGCGCTTGGGTTGGCACGGGAGCAACTTGCTTCTGGCCTCTTCGGTACCGGTGACGCCATTGCCGCGTTCACCGTCGCCGACAACGTTCACACCCTCGTGTTCGATCTCGCGGTGAGCGGGATGCTGCAGGCCGCCTTGATTCCCACCCTCGCCCAGTGGGCCGCGCCGGACCCAGCCACCCGAGCAGAGCTGCGACGAATTTCGGGGGCGCTGCTCACGCTCGTGTTGCTGGTGGTCGGTGCCGTCACACTGCTCGGGATCCTCTTCGCGCCAGTTTTGGTAGGGGGGATGACGGCACTGGGCGGGGGCGAGGAGGCGCGGGGACCGGAGACGGTGGCGCTGACAATCACGCTGGTGCGGTGGGTCCTGCCGGCGGTGCTGCTCCTGAGCGCGGGGACGGTGCTGATGGCCGTCCTCTACGCGCTGGGCCGCGTGACTGCCCCATCACTCTCCCTGGCGGCCCGCAATGCGGCCATCGTGACATCCGTCGCCCTC
>JALYMD010000107.1 GCA_030773875.1 Chloroflexota bacterium
CTCACACCATGAAGCCGGCTCAAGCCGGCTCACCGTTTCCGCGTTGATAAAGAGTTCCGGCTGTCTGCGGACGTCCGCGCCGCAGGCCGTGGTGGCACACGCCTGTACGGCAGAAGGTCTTGACCGCGTGGCTCGGTAGCGTTCCGGGGCTACGAGCGGCCGGCCAGAACCTCGACCCGAGGATCGCTCGCCGGTTCTGCTTCGGACTCGGGGGAAGCGGCGCCGTGCGGGCCGAGCCACTCGCCGGCCCACTCGGAGACGGCGTCGATCACGTCGCTGAGGGCGCGGCCCTTCTCCGTGAGGCGGTACTCGATCCGGACCGGGGTCTTCGGGATCACGGTCCGGGTCACGATGCCCTCCGCTTCCAGCTCTTTGAGACGCTCGGAGAGCAGGCGGTCGCTGAGACCGGGGATCGCGGTGGTGATGTCGCTGAAGCGGGTCTGGCCGCTCAGGAGCACGCGGAGGATCGCGCCCGTCCAGCGACGGCCGATCAACTCGATGGCGCGGTGATAGATGGGGCAGAAGGCGCTGATCTGGTGGTCGTGGCTCATAGGACACCTCGTCTCCGTCATCCACATTATTACCCATCGTAAGCGGCTTGACAAGTGTTAGCTAACGACAGTATAGTCTCTAACTACTCGTGAGGGACCCGGCTGGGGAATGCACTCAAGGGAGGACGCAGGATTGGGACCGCAGAGGAGCGTTTGACACATGACCCAGATCCCCGAGCAATACCGTGATCTTTTGGACGAGCCCGTCACCGCGAGCCTGGCCACGGTGCTCCCGAATGGGCAGCCCCAGGTCACCCCGGTCTGGTGCGCCCTGGAGGACGGCCTGATCCGGGTCAACACCGCCAAGGGGCGGCAGAAGCACAAGGACATGGTCGATCGGCCGCAGGTGACGGTGATGGCGATCGATCCGCAGAACCCCTACCGCTACCTGGAGGTCCGGGGCCGGGTGGCACGGATCGAGGAGGAGGGGGCCGACGCCCACATCGACCTGCTCGCGAAGCAGTACATGGGCGTCGATCGCTACCCCAACCACGACCCCGCCGAGACGCGGGTGATCTGCTACGTCGAGCCGGTCAAGGTCTTGGGGCAGGGCTAAACCGGCTGCGCCCCCGTGTCACCTTCCGGCCCGTCGCGGCCCTCACGCTCCGCAACCACGGTGGACGGCGATCGGCCGGTCGGGCGGGTGCCGGGCCATGGGGAAGCAAGACTCGAACGGGCTACCCACTCACCCTTCGTAAGCCACTTGACAAGGATTGGTTACACCTGTATAGTTAGTTACGAAAGGTAAGCGACACCAGAAAGCGGCGGGGGCGCCGCGACGGTTCGCGAAATGCCGACGGCTGCCGAAGTTGCGGCGCCAAAGGGAGAGGAAGAGGAACGTGGCTACGACCATTCAGACACCAGTTGCGCCGAGCACGAGCACCAGCACCACCACCTGGCAGATCGACGCGAAGCACTCGCTGGTCGAGTTCGCGGTCAAGCACATGATGTTCACGACGGCGAAGGGCCGATTCTCGGACATCACCGGCACGATCGTTCAAGACGAGGCGGATCCGTCCCGCAGCTCGGTGGAGGTGGAGATCGCCACTGCCAGCATCGACACCCGGGACGAGAATCGCGACACCCATCTGCGCTCCGGCGAATTCTTCGACGTCGAGCGCTTCCCGACGATCCGCTTCAAGAGCACCCGCGTTGAAGCGGCCGGTCGCGACAAGCTGCGCGTGATCGGTGACCTCACCATCCGTGACGTTACCCGCGAGGTGGAGCTGGACACTGAGCTGACCGGCCGCGGCGTGAACCCCTGGGGCCAGGAGGTCGCCGGCTTCACCGCTGAGACCAAGATCAACCGCAAGGACTACGGGCTGACGTGGAACGCGGCGCTCGAAGCAGGCGGCGTCCTGGTCAGCGACGACGTCAAGATCACCCTGGAGATCCAGGCCGCGAAGCAGCAGTAATCGCGGCACGACGGGACGCCGGGCGCCTACTGCGCTCGGCGTCTGCGTACGCCGGGATCACCGGAAGCCGCCGACTGTCTACGGGCAGCGTAGGCCGGCGTGTCGACCATTCACCTTGGCGGCGCAGCCCGCTGCTCCTCCCGCCACAGGGTGAGAACGACCCAGTTCCATCCTGGCCGGATTGGCCGGCGTTGCAGAACCGGGGCACCGCGACGATGGCTGGGTCGCGGGGTGGGCCTGGGCAGGGCATCCGGCTGCTGCGGGGGAGGCACCCGTTCCGGGAGGCTCGCGGCGGCACCGTCAAAAGGCTGAACGCCGGGTCGTGACCCGAGCGCGTTAGGGTCGGCGTTGCACATCCCCTCTTGGCAATCCACCTTCGGAGGCTCCCGGCACGACCCACGGGGGGAGGGAGCGCCCAGCGGTGCACTCTCCCCCGGCATCATCCGCTGTCCCGATCCATCATCAACGCTCTTGACCATCCGCGCCACGGTTGACCTGTGTCGCGGTTTCCCGTTGCCGGATCGTCCCGCTAAGGGCCATCCCACCAGGAAGCGAGCATCACCAGACGTGACCACTGTGACTCCCATCAATCGACCGCTCCGGATCCTGGCGATTCCCGGCAGCACCCGCGCCGGTTCGTACAACCGGCGCCTGCTGGAGACGGCGCGCGATGTCGCTGCACCCGGCGTGGAGATCGAGATCACCGATATCAGCCGTCTTCCCTTCTACGACGCCGATCTTGAGGCGGCGGGCGCTCCGGATTCCGTGAGGGAGTTTAGGGAGCAGGTGCAGACCGCTGATGCCCTCCTGATCGGGACGCCGGAGTACAACGGCACGATCCCCGGCCTGCTCGCCAACGCCCTCGACTGGGCTTCCCGCCCCTACGGCCGAGGACCGCTCACCGGCAAGCCCGTGGCGATCCTCGGGGCAACGCCGAGTCCGCGCGCCGGCGGCCGGGCTCAGGCCGTGCTGCGGCAGGTGCTGACAGCGACACGATGCACGGTCGTCCCGGAGCCGGAAGTGGTGGTGCGGTCTGCCCACGAGCTGTTCGATGCCGCCGGGGTGCTCCGCGACGAGGCGAGCCGAGACCGCCTCCGCGACCTGATCGCCAACCTGGTAAGCGACGCCGCGAGCACCGGCGCCCAGGATCGCCGGGCGGCCTAGCGCCGCTGTAGCGCAGTCCATCCGAAAGGTGTCCGGGCGCGTTGGTCCATCCGTCCGTAACCGCGGCCCCATCCATGCGGAGCAGTGGGAGAAAGCCGATCGCCGTTGCCTCCGGAGGTGCCGGGGGAGGAAGGAACCAGGATCGTGCTGAGCGAGATCGAAGCGCGCCAGGCGACGACCGCCGAGCGGCGCTACCGGGAGATCGACCCGGCGGAGACGCCGCCACGCCACGTCTACGGGCTCCTGACGTCGGTGGTCGTGCCGCGCCCGATCGCCTGGGTCTCCAGCCAGAGCCCGGACGGGGTTCCCAACGTCGCGCCCCACTCCTACTTCACCGTGCTCTCCCACA
>JALYMD010000108.1 GCA_030773875.1 Chloroflexota bacterium
GCGACGAACGCCCACTCGTCATCGCTCACATCACTCGGGTAGGGTTTGCGAACCTTCGTTTCCATCGCCCAAGCCTACCAAGTTCCTAACACGCTCTAGATAAGCGTTCGCGAACACCACTGGCAAGTACCGCGGCATGGTCCGGATGGCTCGCGATGAACGTGAGTGACGGGCGGTGTGCGCTTTGTCTGTCTGCCTTTCGATGTTCCGCTTGCTCCGGAGGCAAGCGCTCTATCCGCTGAGCTACGGGCGCATCGTGACGTGGGGTAGTGCTCGATCTCCTCGGTGTGACGGGCGATCTTCTCGTTGGCCGATGCTTGGACCGAATGGCAGAAACCGGTCGAGCAAGCGCTGCAACGTGCGTTGTCCGCCGCAATCGCTCTGTCCAGTTTACCCCGGGCCCGTCTGCCTTGCACCGGCACCAGTGGTCAGGTCCGCCCTCCGGTAGGTCATCCTCGGGATCCTGGCCTCTCCGCCCAAGGGTGTTCCCGTGCCCGCACTTCTCAAACTCTCCGCCCACCTACCTAGCGGCACCGGTTCATCCTGCTGACCGGATATCCGTGCGACGGCGGAGCATCCTGCCCAACTGGTCCTTTCCGATCATCGCGAGCCCGTCAAACTTCCACGATCACGTCCTGGAGGTCGCGCCACTGTCGGTACTCCTTTGGCGTCATTGTGCGACGTTTCGCGTGGGCTTCGGTCGGTAGATGCATGAACATCTGGGTCAGAAAGGTTGCCTCCTGCCGGGTCATGAACGGGATCTGCAGCGCGAGGCCGACCCGAGGTGACTCGGCGTCTTCCATGGCCAGCTCCGCAGCTAACCGGGGGAGGTTGCTCGCCGCATCGCCCGAGTCGTGGCGAACGAATCCGCCCTGCCGGGCCCACGCGATGAGTTCCTCTTCATCAATCTCCCCGGCTGCCAGCAGCAACTCGATGTTAGTTGTCCCCAGCGTTGCGGCCAATCTACGTCGGTGCTCGACACTTGGAAGCTTCGTCTTCCCTTTTTCGATGTCGCTGAGGTAGGTTTGACCAATGCCGGCCTTCGTCCCCAACTCGGCTTGGCTCAGCCCCCCGGCCTGCCGTAGCGTCTTGACGAGCGCAGCGAGTGTGACCATCAGGGTTCTCCTACTTGCTACCGGGCGGCTATCACGGGTTCACGTATTGCCACCACTAACGCTGACGACATTGACAATCAACGTCGAAAGCGTTAGCATAGCGGATGCACCTGTTGGGTTGCATGTCCTGTGCTAACTCGCTGACCACGAGTTGGGCGCCTAGGCGGAGAACTGAACAAGTCAGGGGAACAGGGGGACACAGCGCGTTGCACGAGGGAGACAAAGGTTTCACCCCCCCGGCTGCATCCTGTCCGAGCATTGGCCATCGCGCCCTGCCGGCGACCGCAAGTGACTCGCGCCGTAGGTGGAACTGGAGGTGTTCCCGGGAGGACCTGACCCGACACGCCGAGCCGCTCTGGCACTAAGAGTTACAGCAGCAGCCCATCCTTGACCCATCCGAGCAGCCCCGCACCGCCAACACTGGGGAACACCCAGGAACAAGATTGCCTGGCTTCCCCACCTCGAGCTGCTCCTCGTGGACCTGAACATCGCACCCTATCTCCCTGGATGCTTGCCCGTACAGCACTCCAAGCCGTACAGGCCATGTTACCGAGGACAATCCGGCGGAGGTGATGCATGTGGACCGAAGAGCGGGGTTGGGAGATCGAGAGGGCAGTGGACGAGGACGGTCAACCTCATACGAAACCCCAACAGTGCGCCTGGTCGACGAGAGCTCGTTGACCTACTGGAAGAGCGCTCAGACCCGGTATGGACGGGCTGAGCCGTGATCATCGAGGAACAAGGTAGATGAGCAGCATCGGCGTCAACGACCGAAGCGACGACCTGGTCGTCGCCCACGACCCCATCATCCGCAGCATTGCACGCGTGACCAGGACCTCTCCTGCACCCCACTGCACCGATCTCGGCAACGCTCAGCGCCTCGTGGAGCGCTACGGGCACGAGCTCCGGTTTGCAATCCACCTCCAGCGCTGGCTCGCCTGGGACGGCACCCGCTGGCAGGTGGGCCAGCATGGAGAGGTGGAACGGCGAGCCAAGGCGGTCATCCTCGACTTGTACCGCCAGTTGGCGGGTCTCCCAGACCAGGAGCGCGCTGAGCTCCGCCAACATGCGACGCGCTCCGAGAGCCAGCGCGCGCTCAAGGCGATGGTGGAACTGGCGAAGACGGAGCCGGGAATCCCAGTGAGCCAACAGCACCTCGATGTGGACGACTGGCTCCTCAACCTCGCGAATGGCACCCTCGACCTGCGGACGGGCCAGTTGCGTCGCCACGATCCCGATGACCTCCTCACCAAGCTGGCGCCGGTTCACTTCGACCCAAGTGCGACCTGTCCTGACCTGCCCCCAGTGTGTGGTCCATGGATTATGAGAGTCCGACCCATTCCTGCCGCCTGATCACGGCCTCGTCGAACGCCACCCGGAACTCCTCAGGCGGCCGGTAGCCGAGGGCGCTGTGGGG
>JALYMD010000109.1 GCA_030773875.1 Chloroflexota bacterium
TTCCTCAGGCGAGTGCTTCGGCAAGGAAGCGACCAACCGCCTCAGGGTGATGCTCCCAAAAGGCCGCACCATCTACCTCGAGCGAGACCCCTCCGACCCGGGCGGAGCGGGATCCCTGTTGCGCTACGTCTGGTTCAAGGGCATCAAGGGGGGCGTGTACCTCGCCAACGAGATCATGGTCCGAGAGGGCTACGCGATCCTGGACGACAACCAGGCGGTCCTCGACGAAGCGGCAACTGAGGGGCGCGGACTCGACCGGCTCCGAACGGCCCAGGAGGCGGCTGCGGCGAAGCAGGTGGGGTGGTGGACAACGTGTCGGGGCACAGCCGTCGCCGTCGCTGCCGCCCTGGAGGCCGCTACCTTAAATACGGGTGCTGCGGACACGGCCCTGGGCGCCACAGAGCCGGACACCCCCCAGGACGCCACCAGCTCGGATTCCGGCCTGGGTGGCACGGGTTCGGACGCCGCCGGGCCGGTTGTGCCGGTTCGGGTTGCTATCCCGGCGATCGGAGTGGACGCAGGGATCGAGCAGGTAGGTATCGTGGACGGGGTGATGGGGACGCCCCAGGACCCGTGGGCCGTCGGGTGGTATCCGGACTACGGGGCACCCGGCGGGGGCGGGAGCGTCGTCATGTCCGGCCACAAGGATTGGTGGAGCATCGGCCCGACCGTGTTCGCCAACCTGGGCGCTCTAGGCGGCGGTGAAGCCATTTTCGTGACCGGTGCCGACGGCAGCTTGGTTACCTACCAGGTCACCGCCGCCTGGGCAGTGGATGCGGGCACCCCGGCGGAGGCGGTTATCGGCGGAGCCGGGGGCGAATCGTTGACCCTGATCACATGCACGGGGAACTTCGACGGCGCCGAGTACGACTCCCGCTACATCGTCCAAGGGGTGCGGATTTAGGACACAAGACTGCCGTTGGTCCGCATCCTGAGGATGCGTCACCTTTTCGTGCGAACGCCTAATCACCGGCGTAGTGACTGGCGAGTCCCCCTCCGACCTCATGCTCTCCTCGTTCTTCTGCCAGCCGGGGTACCGATCGCCGTGGTGGGTGCGCACCCAGGGGCGAAAGCTCAGCTGCCTGGACTTCGATGGCCGGGACAGCACGGGATAGCAGGGGAACGGCGCGGCAGGAAGCCGAAGGGCACGTCGTCGCTGGCTAGGCTTGATCGGTGGTGATACGCCCGGCGGGGTGGAGAACGCGAGCATCGACACTGGACTGAGCCCGGATGCTCTCCTGGATGCTCTCTCCGGATCGTGACGGCCATTGCCACCGCAGTTGACACACGGCTACAGCCTCTGCACTCGACCCGCGGGGCCAGCCCCGCATCTTAACCGCTGTGGAGGAGACGCCGCCTTAAATGGCAACGGCACCGGCAGCAGGCGTGCGTCTCGCCCCTGCCGATGCCGCTACGCGCGGCGCGACGCTCCTGCCGGGTTTAGGCGAGATCGAGGTCGGCGATCAGCCCAGCGAGCAGATCGACGAGCAGCGCCTGGAGCTCCGCCGCCAGCTCAGCCTCGAGCTCAGCGGAGATGTCGGCATCGATGCTAACGTCGACGGTCGTCATGTCATCGTCGCTGTTGGTATCAGTGTCGTCAATGGTGCCGGTGTTGGTGGAGTCCCGGTCCTGGGTCAGGTCCTGGTCGTTGGCGTTGGTCTGATCGTTCGCCTGGGTCAGGACCGGGTTCAGGGTCGCGTCCTGCTCGCCGTTCTGGTCGACGGACTGGTCCTGATCCACGACGCTGGCGTTGGCCTGGTTGGTGTCCCCGACGGTGGTGTCGTTGTCATCCCAAGAGTAATCGTGCTCAGCGTACTCGCCGCCGGCGTTGAAGGCATTGTCCTGCGTGACGTTAGCGTTCTGCTCGAGGTCGACGTTCTGCTCCTGGTCCAGGTCCTGCTCGACGTCCTGGTCCAGGGTCTGGGTCTGGGTGCTGTCGTTCTCCTGGTCGACGTCCTGGTCCTGATCGGCCTCTTGGTCCTGCTCGGAGTCGATCTCGATGGTGTTCTCGTCGTCGTCGTTCACCTGGGCGACCGACACGCGGACCGTGCCGACGAAGGCGAGGCTCAGCGCGAGCAAGAACATGGCGAGGAAGCGGGCGAGCGTGCGGGTCACTTGCATAGGTGCCTGCCCTCCGTGCGACCCCGTTTGGGGTCCATCACCTCCCGGATTCTTCCGGGCGATCCAGTCACCGTCTTTCGTCACCTTGGAGGTTGACTATGGACGCACTAGCCAAATCCCTCGGGTAACTTGACCTTATGGTAGCAGAAGAGTCAACTGTACGAACAGTAGCGCTCTTCGATCTCGCCGCGTCTCGGTCAGGAATCGGTCCCCTTGCGTGCCGATGTCGCCCTTTCGGATCGTTTGCTCGTAAACACCAGGGAGGAGACGGACAGTCTACGGGTGCACCGTAAACAGGATTCACGAGGTGCCGAAAGGAACCGTGTTGCTTTGCCTGACCCAGCGACGCAACCGCCAGATTTACCCTGCCGGACGACCGCCCAGTTGTGTCCTTGCGAGCAATGAAGGGGCGGCGGGGAACCGATCCCCTCCGCGAGATTTAATACGGAGTCAACATCTGTGTTCCGCCGACTGGCAGAGTGTGGGTGCATTTCCGGGTCAAAGGGGCTCCCGGTCGAGGGCTGGCCGCCACCGCTGCCTTCAGGCGAAGCAAACAGGCAAAGGCTGTAGGAGGCCCGGGCGTTTGCTCCAGGCGAGCAATGCTAGTCGATGCGTTCGCTAGTGCTTGAGATGCGGCCGCTGGAGTGGGAAATTGGCTTTCCTGGAGACTGCGTCTCGGCTCTCATACCAAATCCGTCGGAAGGGCGGTTCTTCTTTGCGGCGTCGGCGTCTGCGTGCCCGGGGATGCATCGCCGGGCTCACCCCACGACGCCCCTTCAGGGCTGAGCACGGACGGGCGATCACGGACAACCAGGCGATCAGCCGGATTCCGTATCAGTGGCTTGACCGTCTGGGGTCATTCCGGGGGTGGCGAACGGCCTGGGTGCGTTTGGGATCCTGCTGAAGCGCCACGAGATCGGGAGCGGGTACCGCTACCGGCATCGGGAGCCACTGGTACCGGGCATCTGGCTCGTCTTCTTCGTTGCCAGGCCTATCACCGATCTCGACGGCCGCAACTCCAGGGTGCTCATAGAACGTGTGGGGGGTGACTTCCGGTGAGAAATCCACAGGCGCAGCCCGCAGGGACTCCACGCCTTGGCCTTCGCCAGCACGTAGCTCCCGACGCTTCTGCCATGCTCACCGGGGAGCACGTTTCGTAGGCTCCGTGCCTTGACCTCCTGGACGGGAGCCTACCGCGTGGTTGGCGAGCGATGACTTTACGGAGCGATGCACCACCCGGTAGCGGACAGTCTCGTCGCCTGAGTCAGGGGCACGCTTCTCATGCCGGACCTAACATCATGGAAGAGCGGAGCCAACTGGAGCGGGGAGGAGAGGGTTGGTGAGCGGTAGCATGACCAAGGAGCAGTTGGTCGAGGCGCTGCGGGCAGAGCGGGCACGTTGGGAGGCGCTGCTGGAGGAGGTCGGGGTGGAGCGGATGACGCGACCCGGCGTCTGCGGCGACTGGTCGGTCAAGGACATGCTCGGCCACCTCGCGGCCTACCTGCGGTTCTGGGGGGCGCAGATTCGGGGGGCGACGACAGGGGTGCTGCCCACCACGCGGGACCTGTTCGACGTCGAGACGCTGCCGGAGGGCGCCGGGACCTGGTCGCCGGAGGAACAGAACGCGGCGATCCACGCCTTGTACGCCGATCTCCC
>JALYMD010000110.1 GCA_030773875.1 Chloroflexota bacterium
GGCGATCCAGGAAAGAGCGCGGTCCACCGCCTCCATGCGCCGTTGAAGCACCTTGGGATCAGCAGCTGCCCGGTGCGCCCATCCGGGACGACCACCGGAGAGCGCCGCAATTTCCTCGGCCCGGTCCCGCCCGATTCCGGCGGCTAGCAGCGAATCCACTACCGCCGCGGTCCGAACCGGCCGCAGATCGATGATCTGGCATCGGGAACGGATGGTCGGGAGCAACAACTCCAAATCGTCGGAGAGCAGCACGAGCACGACAAAGGGAGGCGGCTCCTCCAAGGTCTTAAGCAGCGCTTCCTGGGCGATCTCCTGGAGCGTCTCTCCATCGTCCAAGATGACTACCCGCCACGAGCTCTCCATCGGCCGGAGGGCCACGGTGGAACAGACATCGCGGACCGTCTCGATCGTGAGGGAGGTGTTTTTCCCCCCCGACTTCTCGGCAAGGGCCGCTTGGGTGGCCAGGCTAAAGGTCTGGACGTCAGGGTGGACTCCGCGTCCGATCTTCCGGCAGGCCAGGCAGACACCGCACATGAGACCGGGAGCTGGCGGATCCTGGCAGCACAAGGCCTGAGCAAAGACCTGCGCGAACGTCGTCTTGCCCATGCCCTCCGGACCGGCGACAAGGTAGGCGTGGCGAACCCGCGACCCACGGATCGCCTGCTGAAGGGCGGCAACCGCTGCGTCATGGCCCCAGATCGGCCAGCCGCTCGATCCTTGCGCCGGAGCGGCGAGATCGGAAACCGTCGCCGTCGCCACGCTAGGCTGCTCGCTTCTTGACGGGACGGCGACTCTTCACGGGCCGGCGGTTCTTCCGCTGCCCAGACACCTCGAGTCGCTCCCCAATCGCCAGGGCTTCGAGGAGCGCGTCTCGCTCGTTCTGCCGGAGGGACGCATCGGTCGGTAGTTCCCGGACGAAATCTGCGAGTTCTTCAATCTTGAGAGCTGGATAGGTCGGATCCTCCACTTCGAGGTTCACCAGCGGACTGACGAAGACCACCGCTCCGGAGACATCCACCTGTAGCTGATTGGCCGCAAGGTGCTCTTCCACGGTGGCAATGCTCTGCGTGGTTTCGCAAACCGGGTTGCCGAGTTGAGGCCCGCTCATCCCGAAGAGCCGGCCAATGCCTACCCCCTTCTTTCGCCAGCGCCCCTTGCGGGCCACGATCCTCCCAGGAAGCTCCCGTGCGGTGATGACGAGGACGCCGCCGGGATGAAGCAGCATGTGCTCCACCGTCCGCTTGCCGAGTTGGGCATAGTGAATGAGGGCGTATTTGTCGCTGAGACCGCTCAGCCGCATGTCCAACGCCACGTCGTTGCGCGGGTTACGGCTCCACTTGCCGACCTGCTGCATGCCGCTGTTGAACAAGATGAACCCGCCGAACAGCATGGCGTAGGCGAACAGGAGGTAGCGGGGATTGAGCGCCAAGACAAAGACGGCGATCAGCAGTGTCAAGCCGAGGAGCGCGCTCCACTTGGCTACACGCTTACGACGCTTCACGTACCCGACATTACACACGATCCGCATAGAGCCTATCTCGGGAGCCGCGTCTACGGGCCAGTAGAAAGAGAGTGGCTTGCGCCGCCGAGCAAGCCAGACGGCGCGAGCGCCATGGAGACGAGGACGGTCGGAGTTTAGCACAGCGGGAGGGCCGCCTCGCCGCGATTACATGAGGGGTGGGGCGCCGGTCACCTGTTCCAAGAGATAGCGAGCGGCCGCAATTCCTGCCATGACGGCGACCGCAAGCAACAGCGCCACGGTCGCTGACCAATCCAATTGCCGGGGCGAGACAAACGTTCCCTCGCGCCTACTGACGAGCACCACGACAACAAGCATCAGTCCGCCGACGGTCAATGTCGCACCGGTGAGCAGGAGCAGCGTGACCGGCATGTACAGCCACGAGGCTCCAGACATCACGGCAAGCGCAAGAGGCGCCTGGAGCAACGCCAGCAGCCCCACTTCCCGAGGGCCATTGACGGTCGATGTGGGCCTGCCCGAGCGCCAGAGGGTGGTCGCCAGCAGATAACAGACCCCAGCGGCCAGCGCCACGCCTGCCCCAAGACCTGTGAGCAAGCGATAGACATTGCGCGGTTCGTACGGGTGCCAGAGGCGAAGATCGAGCAGCAGTGAGTTCACCCCATCGACGGCCATCGAGGCGACCAAGGCTCCGAGGGTGATCATGGTCAAGGGCCGAGGCAGGCCGAAGGCTCGGTAGCGGCGGCGGGCTGCAAGGTAGAGGGATGCCACGAGAAAGCCGCCGTAGATGCCGGTCATGCGGCCATCAAACGGCAAGTGGTGCCCATCAAAGGCGAAAGAATGGCTGGGCCGTTGAGCGCAGAGGCCATGCAAGGCCGCATGTGCCTTCTGCTCGAGCGACCATGGGGCAAGGAAGAACCCTGCAACGAGCAGGACCAAGGCCAATGGAAAGAGCAGCGGCGGGCGAGCAGCATTGCTCGGGCGTGCCAGGTGAACAGGGGCGAGGCGTTGGACCATGAGACTCTCGCGTTCTGATGCAGTCGGATCAAGGCGAACGGCAGACGCAACCTCGCCTGAAGGAGCGCCTCAAGCTCCGCGGTGAACGCCGTGGAACTCAGTCGAAATTCTACGTGGTCGCACCGATTGATGACTTGGTCCCAGTGTCCAGCGGCAGGAAACAGAGCAACCGAGCTTGTCCTCCTTGGCCCAGGCTGGAGAGATTGATACGAAATGGGGTTCCATTACATGGTTGTCGGTGACCGGCCGCCAGTGCTTAGGCTCGGAGGGGCTTCGTGGGGTGAGCCTGGGAAGGAATCCCCGGGCACCCAGACTGACGCCAGAGGTACGGCCAACGCTTCAGACGGATCTGGTATGAGGTGTGCCAGCCCCGCTCCACCAGTGCGAATCCAACCAGCCTCAATGTCAGTCCCGGTGGAACGTTGGTCTACTTTGTCCTAGGATGCGCCCTGGGTAGCAGTCGGCAGTCTTGATAGTAGGGTGGGAGCGAAACGAGTTGGCAAACGTGCTCAAGGGCATCGGGCGGAAGAGCCAGCCGCCGGAGGTCGTGCAGACCGCACGGCGGCAAGCCGATGTGGCCACGGTCTCCGAGCCTGCCGCCCTTGCTCGGGGACGTGGTGGGCTCGCCGTGGCGCTCCTGGCCCTCGCTGGATTCGCCGCCCTCTTTACCCTCGTACGGACGAAGCGAAGCGCCGCGGCCGATGTG
>JALYMD010000111.1 GCA_030773875.1 Chloroflexota bacterium
TCCATCGTCACGGCCATCGAAGGAAATCTGATGGCCAAGCGGGGCCGCGGGGCGGCCGCGCTGGCGACGGCGGCGATTGGATCGTTCGTGGCCGGAACACTGGGGACCTTAGCGCTGACGCTGGTCGCGCCTGTCATGGTCAAGCTTGCGCTGAGGTTCGGCGCGGCAGAGTACTTCGCCTTGATCGTGCTGGCCTTCACGACCATTACCGCGTTGCTCGGCGGCTCCCTGGTCCGCGGACTCATCAGCCTGCTGGTAGGGCTGGCGATCGGACTCGTCGGGGTGGACACGTTGACGGGTCAGAGCCGCTTCACCTTTGGGGTCCCGCAGCTGCTGGATGGCATCGATGTCGTCACCGTGGCCGTCGGCCTCTTTGCGGTCGGGGAGACGCTCTGGGTCGCATCACGACTGCGCCATGGCGCCGAGGAGACAGTCCCAGTTCGTGGCTCGGTCTGGATGACCCGCGAGGAGTGGAAGCGCTCCTGGAAGCCGTGGCTACGCGGGACCGCGCTTGGCTTCCCGATCGGCAGCCTACCGGCCGGGGGCGCGGAGATCCCGACCTTTCTCTCCTACTCGATCGAAAGACGCCTATCCAACCACCCCGAGGAGTTCGGCAAAGGCGCCATCGAAGGAGTGGCCGGACCGGAGGCGGCGAACAACGCTTCCGCGGCCGGTGTCCTCGTGCCGTTGCTGACGCTAGGCCTGCCGACCTCCGCCACTGCAG
Organism: Chloroflexota bacterium; assembly: GCA_030773875.1. Next base: position 725 of record JALYMD010000111.1, read on the forward strand.
CGATCCTGCTGGTGGCGTTCCAGCGCTACGGCCTCAACCCGGGAAGCCAGCTCTTCCAGCGGGATCCGGAGCTGGTCTGGGGCTTGATCGCGAGCCTCTACATCGGCAACGTGATGCTGCTGGTGCTGAATCTACCGCTCGCCGGACTCTGGGTACGGCTGCTGGCGATCCCGCGCCCGATGCTCTACGCCGGGATCCTCGTCTTCGCCGGTCTTGGAACCTACAGCCAAAAGGGCTCAACGGTGGACCTGGTGATTCTGTATGTCCTGGGAGCCCTTGGTTTCCTCATGCGGCGCTTCGACATTCCCGTTGCGCCAGCGGTGATCGCAGTGATCCTGGGACCTGTGGCGGAGGAGCACTTCCGCCGTGCCCTCCAACTCAGCCAGGGGAACTACATGACGTTCGTCACCCGTCCCATCTCCGGGTCAATCCTGCTCCTCGCCGCGCTCGGGTTGATCGTCCCAATCGTCCTGCGCGCGATCCAGACACGGAGAACGCCACCTGCGTCGTCGGCATAGTCGGTATATCCTGCCTAGAAGACAGATCTGTCTGCGGGGGTCACCCGGCGATCCCACCTACTCATCATCCCCCGACGGACCTTCGACCCAGTTGCCGGCGTCATCCTTGTGGTACTTCCGCTTCACCGCGCCCCAGGCAACCCGATGGGCCCGAGCCTCGTCGTGCCCGTACTCCTCAAAGGCGTTGTTGTAGGCTGCCCGGTAGATCTCCTCGGCATGTGGTGGCAGGTTGTCCCGCACGCTTTCCGGCAAGTCCTGACGTCGTTCATACGGCATGCTCGTCTCCTTCCTCCGCCACAGACTAATCCTCTCGGAGGCGACGCGAAACCGGTGCCCCAGGCTCTGCCTTGGGATGCCGAAGGGTGCGGCCTGCAGAGAAGCCGACGGACAAATCCGCGGTCACGAACAGAACCAGGAGCGCTCGGGCATCCGGATCGATCAGCATGGGTATCGGCCGCCCGTGATAGCCGGCTGCGCGACCAAGAGTGTCATACCATCCCTTCTCGGGACGGGGGCCAACCGCCGCGTTAGGGACGGGAGCATCCCTACGCCTCGGTATGGGGGCCGACGGCGAGCCCATCCCGGCCGTGCATCTTCCACGACTCCATAAACGTTGGCCAAGACACCTCATACAGATAGGGGCGGTTCCAATTGGTACTGGTGGGACCAAGGACATCACGGATGACGACAACGTCGTGGTTGTAGCCCACCACGACGACCGCGTGATCGTTGCCCAACACGGTGGGATAGCGCTGGCGGTCGGGCGTGATCCACGTCGTGGGGACACCGGGCAGGAAGTCGACGGTCGCCTTGATCCAAATCACCTCGCCACGGCGCAACGCACGCTCTACGCCCTTCCGATCCTTTACACGGCGGACGTTGAGGTCGAATGCTTCGAAGAGATCTTTCATGGCGGTCCCACGAGTCCGGGCAAGCAGATTGTGCTTGTAGTCGCCGCAAAAGGCGCTAGCGACATCGCCGCCGTAGATCACGAATCCATCCG
>JALYMD010000112.1 GCA_030773875.1 Chloroflexota bacterium
CCCCACAGCGCCCTCGGCTACCGGCCGCCTGAGGAGTTCCGGGTGGCGTTCGACGAGGCCGTGATCAGGCGGCAGGAATGGGTCGGACTCTCATAATCCATGGACCACACACTGGGGGCAGGTCACGCGCACACGCACCAGGAGCTTCCGTGGCGAACACCTATCGTGTTCAATCTCTGGAAAGGGTGATCGGTTGCGGCGGGTTCATGGTGGTGTTTGCCGCCATGAGCCGGGTGATCCTTGGAGTTGGCATCCATTGGCTGCTCGGCGTGGTGGCGGTTGTGGTGACGGGTGCCGTCTTCTGGATGATAGTGCTGGATGAGACCTTCGAGATCCGGTTGGCGAAGGACGGCACCATCGACTTCGTGGGATTGCGACGCACTGTTAAGATTCCGGCGAACGAAATACGGGGCATTCGACGGAACTGGTACCGCGACGATGGAGGCAGCGAGGTCAGACGTCTGCTGATCACGCACACCTATGGTGAGAAGGTCCTGCCCGACTTTGACCGTGCCGAGGAGTTCATCGCGGACGTGCTGGTGCTGAACCCGAGCGTCAGGGCCACCCGAGTGTGACTCGCGCTGAACCCGCAGACTGACAACAACCGCATCGGATCGCTCTTATATCTAGACGGCCACTATCCTAGAGGGCGGTCTGGCGCTCCGCCCATCGCCAGTCTTTGGGTGCCATCGCGACGGACCTTTGCAGCTCCAGGACTATCACCAGCCGCCGAGCCCGGGTCACCACCGTGTGGTACAGCGGCCGCCCGAGCATCGCCGCGTGCCTCGTCAGGAGGGCGATCACCACCGCGAGGAACTCCGCCTCATGTACGTTGTGGTCCGAGATCTCGGCGGCGTGGATCAACTGATGCCACCGAGTATGATCGGAGCTCCGGGTAGGCGGCGCACGTCGGCTGTGCAGACGGAGGGGTGGAGATGGAACACGGCTTGCACGATCTCGCCCGGCACAACGGCTGGGCCACCGCACAGGTCTTGACGTTCTGCCAGGGACTCGATGAACCGACATTGAATAAGACGGTGCCAGGCACCTTCGGCACGATCATCGAGACGCTGCGGCACATCATTGACGCCGAGGCGTCGTATCTCTTCCGGCTCACGGGCGCGTGGCCCACGCATCCCTGGCGCGGGGATGACGCGGTCGGACTCGACGTCCTGGCAGAGCGCGCGGCGGTGCTCGCGACCACGTTGGAGCAGTTCCTCGCGGGCGACTGGGATAGTGAGCGGCTGGGTGAGGCGCGCGGTGACGATGGTGAGGTCTTTGCCGTCCGGGCGGGGATCTTCCTCACCCAGGCGCTGCACCACGCGAACGAGCATCGCGCCCACCTCTGCACGATCCTCGGTGCGCTGGGGTATGACCCACCCGATGTCTCGGCCTGGGACTACGCCTTCGCCACGGGCCGGTCGACGCTGAAGACGATGCTGCCTGACGCCTGAGCCAGACCACGTCGATCAGGAAGATGGACTCCGCCCATGTCCGTGAGGAAGGAGGGCAGGATGCGCATCGCCATCATTGCCGATACCCATGGCAACCTCGTCTCGACTAACGCCGTCCTGGCGGACATCGAAGCCGATGGTATCGACCAGATCGTCTGCCTGGGTGACGTCGCCGGTCTCGGCCCCCACCCGCGTGAGGTAATCAGGCAGCTGCGCTCCCTTGGTTGCCCCGTCGTCCTGGGCAACGCCGATGAGTTCCTGCTCGACCCGTCGCGCCTCGATCCCGACCACCACCCGGATGCCGACGAGACCCTGCGTCGAATGCACGAGATGGAGCAGTGGGCTGCCGAGCAACTGGCGCCTGAGGACCTGGCGTACCTGCGCACCTTCCAGCCCACCGTGGAGCTTCTCCTCGACGATGGGGCAACCCTTCTTTGCTATCACGGCTCGCCGCGCTCAAACTGGGATGAGATCCGCAGCACGACACCAGATGACGAACTGGCGGAACAGCTTGACGGGCGGCGGGCAGCGGTGATGGCGGGCGGCCACACCCACGAGCAGTTCGTCCGCCGCCTTGACCGCGCGATCGTGGTCAACCCTGGCAGCGTGGGCCTGCCGTGGGAGAGCGTGGAGGGCGGAAGAGGGCGCAACCCGCCGTGGGCAGAGTACGCCGTGGTGACCCACGACGCCGGGCGGCTATCTATCGATTTGCGCCGGGTGTCGGTGGATTTGGATGCGGTCCGTCAGGCACTTCTGGACAGCAGCATGCCCCATGCGGCATGGTGGGCCGCCGATTGGTACTAGTGCTTCGTCAATCCTCAAACGCCGGGTAGAGGCGGCGCAGCGTGGTGCGGGCGTCGGCGGTGGTGAAGTGCCCCAGGCGATCCATCTGATTTGGTCATTGCGCCGCGCGCCCCACGCCGTGACTGCTCGTTCCATGTCCTCCCGCGCCGATCAGGACGTCGCTCGACCGCAGGCGGATGACCGCCTCCACCGCAGCGACGTTGTGGGCGACGTTGGCATAGGTGAGCATGACGCCCTTCGGCTCGCCGGTGGTGCCCGAGGTGAAGAGCACACTCATGATGTCGTCGGCGTCGGCGCGGTGCAGCCCCAGCATCCACAGGAGCAGACCGGCCGGGAGGGCGGCCCGCACTGCCGCGATGGCCTTGTCGAGCATGGTTGGCTCCGCCCGCAGATCCTCGAGGTAAACCACCTCAGCGCCAGGGCTCACCCCCAGCCGCTCGATGAATTTCCGGCTGGTCACGACGTGGCGAATGTCCGCCTGGGCGATACAGGGGTCGAGGAGCTCCGGCGAGAGGCTGTAGTTGAGGTTCACGATGACCCGGCGGTCGAGCGCCAGCGCCAGATCGGTAACCACCGCGGCGGCCATCGGCGGCAACAGGACGCCCCCGCGCCGCTCGTTGGTCCCAAGCGCGAGGCGGCGCAGCAGCCGTCGTAAGACAAGCGCCCGGGCCAGCACATCCACTCCGCTCAACTCCGCCCCGGTCGAATCGGCCACCTTCCAGGCACGCCGCCGGCGGCAGGAGCGCACGACGCGCCGCAGCAGGTCAACGGCATCCTGGGGTCGTGGATCCAGATCCATAGCGCATCTCCACGCAACGGCGAGAGACTGGTCTCCCGCCACCGGAGTCCTTGTTGGGGTCGACGCGGCTCCATTGTCTGCCTCACCAATTGGGAGAACATCGGCAAGATGACGGAATTGGGACTGGGTCCGAAGCTCCCTGGGATTGCGGAGGCCGATCTGATCCACCTGCGGACCCGGCTAATCAGTCGGGATTGCAGGCACGCCCCAGCGATCCGTCAGGGGCACGCATCGGCAGAGGAGTGGTCGGATCGCTCAACGATGCCGACGCGGAGAGAGCCGCCCGCTACCGGCTTGGTCGCGCTGGATGTCGAGGAGGGACCCGCTCTGAGCCGATGTCAACGGGAGCGCGACCGCGAGACGGGCTCGTGGATCGGCCCATCCACTTGGGCCCTAGCCCCCGGCCTCCCCTGCGGCATTGAGCAGCGCGAAGCATTCGTCGAGGGTGGCGTGAGCCTCCGCCACCTCGGCCTGCATGGCGGCGAGGTCAAATGCCACGAGGTCGATGGTGTCGGCCTCGCCGGCCAGCCCGGCGTCGATCCCCGGCGCCTGAGCATGGGCCACGGCATCGAGTGCGGAGACCGCACCCGCGCGCGTGGCACCCAGGTCCGCGTAGCGCCGGGGCGGGCCGCCGGGCCGGCATCCCGTCAATCACCGTGGCCCGGCGGACGAAAACGTAGACCAGCTGGTTGAGCCAAGATGGGTCGTTGGGCCGCGGGTCAGCCATCAACTCGTCATAGCGGGAGAGCGAGAACGCCAAGAGCTCCAGCCGCTCCTCGATCTGGTGCAGGTAGGCGCGCTCGTCGGCAATCGTTGCCGATGCCGCCCCCTGCGCCGTCACCCCCGCTTCCGCGTCTCCAATGCTGACTGTGATCACGGCCACTCCATCCGCCTTAGTACGAACCAGTAGGTAGCGTCAGTCGCCTTGCCGCCCGTCAGGTTTCTACTGCCGGTAAGTCGCCGCGGAGAAGCGCTTGGCCACCGCCGGGCTGTGGAGAACCCCAACGATCTCGCCCTCGTCCGTGATGGCAGCCCGGATCTTTGCGCCACATCGCGGGGCAAGAACGTCAACGCCCCCTCGCGGACCTCCTCGACCGTCCAGTCGGCTCAGCTCCGCTCGATCAGCTCTTGGCCGAGCGGCCGATCGGCGATCAGGGTGAGCGAGAGGACGTACCCCTTGTGGTAGAGCACGTCGATCGCGGCGTAGGTCTGGGCCTCGTAGCGAACCCACTCGTCCTAGGTCGTACACGGGGTCGCCGTAGCGGTCCTCAAACGCGTCGCGGTCGCTGCCCAGCCGCTCGGCCAAGGGTTAGCTCACCCCTCTTGGGCCCCAGTGCCGGACATGGCTGAGGTAAGGAGGACCACCGAGGTGATCGCGATCACAACCAGCTGGTGCATGCGGTTCACCTCATATCAATCTGCCCGAGACGCATCTGCCACTGACACCACCCTCCCGATCATGCGCTGCGAGGTATACGCGCACATCCGCAGGATGACGGAATCCGCGTGACACGCGGCACGGTGGTCGAGACGAGTTGGCTGTCGGGGGATGGGAAGTACAGCAACCCGGTTGGGTCCGCGTCGGCCCACCCAGGTTCGCCAGTCACTCCGCCCGGCGCATCGGCGACCAACAGGGGACCATGCCGAGCATCATCGTGTCCGAGGTGCTTCTATCTTGAATCCACCCGCGCCCAAGGCGTCAAGCCTGTCCGGACGGCCTTTGCGGAGGACGGATCGCTGTCCGCTTGATAAGGTTCCTTGGCCGGACGCTCAGGGGAAGAGGCGCTTGCATCGGCAGGGCCGGCATCTCGATGTGCGGCCGATTCGCGCCATCACCAGACGGGCGAGGGCCGACC
>JALYMD010000113.1 GCA_030773875.1 Chloroflexota bacterium
GAAGAGACCGAGGACGAGGAAGAGGCCGGTGAAGACGGTGGCGAAGGAGTTGGCGGTGTCGACCATGTCTTGCTTGAGCGGGTCGACGCCGAGCCCCTGGCCAGCGAGGGAAGCGCGGAGATCCGCAACGACGGCGTCGGTGGGCTCCAGGCTGTCACGGACGCCGCCGGTGTTGGAGACGGCAATGGAGGTCAGCTTGCCTGGCTGGCCGGTGAGGTCCTGGAGGGCAGCGAGGGGCATGGCGAGGCCAGGCATGGTCAGGCCGCTAGTGCGGGCGCGGCGAGCGCCCCCGAGGTAGGCGTCGGACGCGATCGCGGCGACGGTGCGCTCGGCGGGCTGGTTGGCGTAGTAGAGGGTGATCCGGTCACCGTTCTTGGCGTCCAGCTTTTCGGCCAGGGCCTGGCTGAGGACAATGCCGTCCGCGCCGAGGGCGGCAAAGTCAATGGTCTTGCCGTCGGTGCCCTTGAGACCGCCGAACTGCTCCAGGCGAGCCGGGTCGAGCCCGGTCATCAGGACGTCCGGCTCGGCGAGGCTGCTAGCGCCATTGGTGATGGGGCCGCGGGCTTCCAGGACCGGCAGCACGCCGTCCACGTTGGCGTCGCCGGCGACGGCGGCGTCTACGGCGGCGAGGGCCGCGGCGTCAAAGGGGATGCTCGCTTCCAGGTCGACGGTAGCCTCGTCGCTCTGGCTAGCGACAACGAGTTCGTCGACGTGGCCGAGGTTGTCGTAGACGTCGGCGCTCATCGAGTAGTCGATGGTATCGCCGGTGCCGAGGGCGGCGGCGATGATCATGGTCGAGAGCATCAAGCCGACCACGATCAGGGAGGTCTGGGCGCGGCGGCGGGGGATGTTGCGGACCCCGAGCTTGAAGATGACCGGCCGCCGCCAGGCCACCCAGGCGACCGAGAGCAGGCAGACCGCCAGCAGGGCCAGCAGGACCAGCATGATCGAGGTCATCGAGATGCCGAAGAGATCGTCCATCGTCGGTTCATCCTTGTCGCTGGCGGGACGGGCCGGAATGCCTCATCCCCTCCCCTGCTCCCGGCCGTGGGAGCAGGGCGGTTGCGTGTCGGGGCGGGGTTAGTCGGCGGCGAGGTCGGCGGCGTCCCCGGTTGCGGGGGCGTCGTCGACGATGACGCCGTCGCGCATGCGGATGACGCGGTCGCACTGAGCCCCAACGCCCGGGTCGTGGGTAACGAGGACGAAGCTGAGGCCGCACGACCGGTTCAGCTCCCGCATCAGGTCCATGATCTCGGCGGCGGTCTTGGAGTCCAGCGCCCCGGTCGGCTCGTCGGCCCAGACGATGGCCGGGTCGTTGACCAGGGCGCGGGCGATCGTGACGCGCTGGCGCTGACCGCCGGAGAGTTCCGCCGGGCGGTGCTTGGCCCACCGCGCGAGGCCGACCGTTTCCAATGCCGCCATGGATTTCTCCCGCGCCTCCTTCGGCTTGACGCCGGAGACGAGCAGCGGCAGCTCGACGTTCTCCACCGCCGAGAGAACCGGCAGCAGGTTGTAGACCTGGAAGACGAAGCCCATCCACCGTGCCCGGTAGTCGGTCCGCTTGCGGTCGGAGAGCTTGGCGAGATCCTGGCCCTCGATCAGGACGCGGCCCTCGTCGACTGTGTCGAGCCCGGAGAGGCAGTTGAGGAGGGTGGCCTTGCCACAGCCGGAGGGACCCATCACGGCGACCTTCTCGCCACGCTGGACGGCAACATCGAGGCCCTTGAGGACGGTGAGTTTGGCGGTGCCGGTGTCGTAGGTCTTGACCACGCCCTCGGCCCGGATGATGGCAGTATCTTCCGCGCTGGCCGGCATGGCGGCGTCGGTGCGGCTTCGTCCAATGCGCATGTGAACCCTCTCCCTTGCTCGCTCGTGCCTTCTGTGCGAGGCACACGTGGAATCGTTGGGGGGCGCTGGAGGCCGAGCGTCCCGGGTCTCGAAAACGGACCGCGTTGCCTGACGCTGTTCGCGACAGTCCTAGATTAGGGTGTGTCTTCAAACGGGCAACCAGAGCCGGATGGCAGCGAGGGTGAGCAAGGCATGGTAGGTCTCCTCCAGTTTCTCGTACCGGGTAGCGATGGCCCGGTGCTGCTTGAGCCGGTTGATCGTG
>JALYMD010000114.1 GCA_030773875.1 Chloroflexota bacterium
AGTGGATCCGCTCGACCAGCTTCTCGCCCACCTCGCGGCTCTTGGCGCGCCGGGTCAGCAGGTGCTCGCCGCCGTAGACCTCCGTCGTCTCGCCGAGGACCACGGTGCCGCCCTGGCGGACGATCTCGTCGGCGGCCAGGCCGAGTCCCGGGTTGGCGGTCACGCCGGACCAGCCGTCGGAGCCGCCGCATTGGAGGGCGACGACCAACTCCGAGGCGGGGATCGGTTCACGGACCTCCTGGTTGGCAGCAGGGAGCAGCTTCTCGACCGCGGCGATGCCGGCTTCGACCGTCTTCGCGAAGCCGCCGTCCTGCTGGATCGTCAGCACCGTCGGCTGGTGGCCGTTGCCGAGGCCGGTCGCCTCGATCATGTCCGACGGCTGGTTGACCTCGCAGCCGAGGCTGAGGATCACGTAGGCGGCGACGTTCGGGTGGTCGACGATGCCGGCCATGGTCCGCTGGAGCAGGCCGAGGTCGGTCGAGCCGTAGTGGGCGCCGCAGCCGCCCTTGGTTGGGAAGGCGATCACGCCGTCCACGTTCGGATAGGGAGCCATGACCTCCGGGTTGCGGAAGTGGTCCACGATGCGGCGGGTGGCGGAGGAGGAGCAGTTGACCGAGGCGAGCACGGCGACGTAGTTGCGGGAGCCGACACGGCCGTCCTTGCGGCGGAAGCCCATGAAGGTCCGCCGCTGGGCCTCCGGCACGTACTCGACCGGCTTGTATTCCGAGGCGTGGGCGTAATCCAGGGTCAACTCCCCCTCGCCGACGGCGAGGTTGTGGCTGTGGACGTGGGCGCCGGCCGGGATGTCCTGGGTCGCGAAGCCGATGATCTGCCCGTAGCGGCGAATCGGCTCCCCCTGTAGGACGGCGCGGAGCGCCACCTTGTGGCCCGGCGGGACCATCCCCGCGACCTTGACCTCCCCGTCGGCGGTGCGGAGGAGCGTGCGGGGCAGCAGCGGCTGCTTGGCGATCGCGACCGCGTCGTCCGGGTGGAGCAAGACGGCGACCTCGGCCAAGTCAAGCGGCCCCTGGGGGGCGCGGCTGAGCATCGTCATCGCGTCGGGCTTCGGCTGCGTGGTGGCCATCGTTGCTCCTCTCGGGGTCGTGGGTGCGGTGCTCGCGGATCGACTCGTCGGAATGACACGGGCAACCGGGGCGATTAGGGCCGGCGCGCGCTTACCGCCCCTTTCCCATCACCGCGCCGTCAGGCCGCCGTCCACGACCATCTGGGCCCCGGTGACGTAGGCGGAGGCATCCGAGGCGAGGAAGAGCGCCATCGGCGCGATCTCCTCCGGACGCCCCATGCGGCCCATCGGCTGGCGGGCGTGGAGGGACCAGCGAGTCTCCTCCAGCTCGTGGGCGTGGTACTTGTTCAGGTAGGCGTCGACGAAGGGCGTCTCGACCGTACCCGGGCAGATGCAGTTGCACCGGATATTATGTTCGACAAAGTCCATCGCTGTCGACTGGGTCATCGAGATCACCGCGCCCTTGGTCGCGCAGTAGGCGAACCGGCGGCCGACAGCGACCATCCCGGCTACGCTCGCCATGTTGACGATGACGCCGCCCTCCGGCGCCTGGGCCAGCATCTGGGCGACGGCAACTTGGGTGCAGTGGTAGACGCCGCGGACGTTGACCGCCATCAGGCGGTCGAAGTCGGCCGGCTCCGTCTCGGTGACGCTGCCGACCAGGCCGATGCCGGCGTTGTTCACAAGGACATCCAGGCGCCCGTGACGCTCGACCACGGCCGCCACCGCCGCCCGCGCGGACTCCAAGTCCGTGACGTCCAACCGCTGCGGGAACGCCTCACCACCCGCCGCCTCGATCTCCCCGGCGACGCGCTCCGAGGCCGCCTCGTCGATGTCGCCGAGGACGACGAAGGCACCCTGCGCCGCGTAGAGCAGGGCGATCTCCCGCCCAATCCCCGACCCGGCTCCCGTCACCAGTGCCGCCCGCCCGTCCAACCGGAACATAGTCCCTCCAGAGCCGGAGGACTTCCGCCGGCTTCACACATCGACAATACGCGATGAGCGTATCGTAGCCGAACGGCGACGGGTGGATGTTGTCCCGAGGCGAGTCGTCAGGTGGGCCTAGAGGACGGCGATAGGACGGACCCAGGAGCCGGTGGCACCTTTGATCTTGAGCGGCAGACAGGTGAACAGGAACGTGGCGGCCCCGGCGGCGCGAAGGGGTTCCAGATCGACCCATTCCAGCAGGTGGACGCCGCGGCGGTAGAGCATCTCGACGTGAAGGTTGCGGGTCCAGTCGACCACGGGTTGGGGCTCGACGCTGGTGTTGTCCGCACCGAGGACGGCCATGCCCTGGTCGTAGAGCCAGATCGCGGCGTCGACGCTGAGACCCGGCTGGCCGGCGACGAACGCGGCCGGGTCGTCAAAGTGGAGCATCTTGCCGGTGCGGACGAGCACTGCGTCGCCCGGTTCGATGGTGATGCCCCGCTGCTCCACCGCCGCCTGCACCTCCGCCAGCGAGATCTCGTCGAAGTCCGGCAGGCGCTCCACCCCGCGGTCTCCGGCGATGTCGAGAAAGACGCCCCGGGTGACAATCGGCTTGATCCCTTCCATCGCCTGGACCCGCCAGCCGAAATCCCCCTCCGCCTCGGCCGCGGTGGCGCCGCCGTAGACGCGACCGTCGAGCTGGACGTGGCAGAAGGCGTCTAGGTGGGTGCCGACGTGCGGGGTGCCCATCACGATCTCGGTGCTGAACGAGGTCCCGGCGAACTCCTCGCCGCGCACAATGTCGGGGGAGGAGCGGTAACGCACGGTCTTGAAGGGGAAGAAGATCTTGTCGCCCCCGATGCCCTGGGGCATCTCGGCGCTCAAGGTGGAGCCGAGATCCAGCACCTCGCCGGTTTGCACCAGCGCGGTCGCCCGTCGCACCGTCTCGGCGGTGATCCGGCCGAGGGCGCCCTGCGGGTGCCGCTCGATCTGGCCGTACGTGTCCGCCGCGTCGGCCGTGGTCTGTGTCATGGCCATGGCTCCTCCTAGGGGCGGTGACGCATGCTGGGCGTCTCGCCCGCTCTCATCGTGTGACAACGCTCCAGGGTGCCCTCCCGGCGGGTCGCTCGCCAGCGGCGGTCTCCTAGCCCGACACCACGATCACGTTGGCGTAGGGGCAGGTGTCCCCAGTCCGGATGGTCGCCCGTGCCCCGGTGCTCAGGCGCTTCAGGTCCAGGTGGCTGACGGTTTCGAGGCGCACGCCCGGGAGCAGGTTCTGCAACGCCTCGACGCGGTCCGGGCTGATGTCGGTCATTTCCTGCGTGATGAGGACGCGGTCGATGTGGAACTCGGCGTGGACGGCCCGCAGCACGTCCAGCACCGTCGGCAGGTCGTCGACGAGCGCGAGATCGATCCGCTCCGGCCCGAGCGGGACGGGGAAGCCGCGGTCGCAGACAGTGAAGTAGTCGGTGTGGCCGGTGCTTGCCAGCAGGTGACTCAGCGCCGGGTGGAGGATGCCGCGGCGTTTCACGCCTTCACTCCCGCGTCCCATCGTTGCCAGGTCGGTCCTGGGGTGGCGTCCGGCCCGCCTGCTCGTAGACGACCCGGCGCTGCTCCATCGTCACGCGCTCCCGGAAGGTGAGTCCCGCTCGGCGAAAGTAGAGCGTGCCGCGCGGATCTCCGGCCGTCGCGACCAACTCCCAGCCTTCGCGGCCGAGCGCGGCCAGATCCGGGGCCGGATCCGCCGCGGCCGTCAGGTACTCCCACGTCTGGGTCTCCCTACTCACGTTCCCGCTCCTTCCGCCGAATCACCCACGCCACCGCGGGTGATCAATCAGGACGGCGAGGATGATTACGGCGCCAATCGTGAACTGCTCGGCCCAGCCACCGTCTGTTGCTGTCCGTGAGCAAGCGTGCCGGGTGATCCTAGCGCACCGGCCGGCTGACCGCTCGCGCTCAACTCCGGCGACGCCCGGGCACAGACGTGGCCCGTGCCCGGGTCATTGCCCCCTTCTACGGGTTCGGGTACAACGTCGCGCACAGGGTTCGGGGCGGGGCCGCACCGGGCGGGCGCCACCGGCGAAGGGCAGGAGGGACACCATGGCGATCAAGCTGGCGACGCGGATGGGGCGACTGGGAACAGAGACGGCCTTCGAGGTGCTGGTCCGGGCCAAGGCACTGGAGGCGCAGGGCCGCGATGTGATCCACCTGGAGATCGGCGAGCCAGACTTCGACACTCCGGCCCACGTGATCGAGGCTGGCTGCGACGCCCTCCGCTCCGGCTGGACCCACTACGGTCCGGCAGCAGGCCAGCCGGACCTCAAGCAGGCGATCGCGGAGTACGTCAACGGATCCCGCGGCACGAGCTTCACGCCGGAGCAGGTGGTGGTCACCCCCGGCGGCAAGCCGATCATGTTCTTCGCGATCCTGGCTCTGGTCGAGGCGGGGGACGAGGCGATCTTCCCCGACCCCGGCTTCCCGATCTACCAGTCGATGATCGACTTCACGGGAGCCAAGGCGGTGCCGATCCCCCTGCGGGAGGAGCGGGGCTTCGGGCTGGACGTGGAGGAACTGGCGGGCCTGATCACCCCTCGCACCCGCCTCCTGATCCTGAACAGCCCCGCCAACCCGACGGGTGGTGTCCTGACGCGGGAGGAGATCGCCGAGATCGCGCGCCTGGCGGTAGAGCACGACCTGATCGTGCTGGCCGACGAGATCTACAGCGAGCTGCTCTACGAGGGGGAGCACGTCTC
>JALYMD010000115.1 GCA_030773875.1 Chloroflexota bacterium
CGGCCACCACGATCTCCAGCGCTCTGGGCTGTGAGCGATCGATCCGGTCCAGATTGATGAGCACCAAATGCTCATCGGACCGGGGCCGGTAGGCGTACGCCCCGCCGAGGGAGGAAGAGATCGGCCGGCCGAGCCAGGCACTGAAGGTGCGGCGGCACGTCGTGACGCGGAGGCGATCCGTCGGCAGCGACAACGCGTTGAGGTAGTGGTGGAGCAGACGAAGCGTCTCATCATCCGGTACGTCTACAAGCATCAGCGTTCACGTCCACGTTCCACGGTTGTCCCAGTCGCTCCTCAAGACACGACGGACGTCTCGTTGCTCCGTCTAATAGCCGTCGGACTTGCCTCATCTGAGTCCGGCATGATGACGATGTCGGTCGCTCGGCGCCACCCTCAAGTGGCCACCACCTCCAGTCGCTGCTCAATGACGGCTGCCGACGTGCGCCGGCCGACTGCCAGACCCCGAGACTGGCTGACGTCGGGCGACGGACCAGCAGATCCTGCATGCCCTCCCACCCGGGAGCGTGTAGGATAGGCGCCCAGCGGTCCAAGCCGCTGCGGGAAGCACAAGGACGGAGGGAACGTGGGCGACGGGGGGCATCAGGCGGTAGCAGAAGCCGGGCAGCCGCAGGAGTATCGCATCGCCACGATCGCCGGCGACGGGATTGGGCTGGAGGTGCTACCGGCCGGCACCATGGTGTTGGAAGCGGCCGCTGGGACTGACTTCCGCCTCGTTTGGGACCACCTGGACTGGGGGACGGATCGATATCACCGCGTGGGCTCCATGATGCCGGCGGACGGAGTCGACCAGCTTCGCGCCTATGACGCTATTTACCTCGGGGCCGTCGGCGACCCTTCTCTCCCCGACCACATCACGCTTTGGGGCCTGCTGCTGCCCATTCGCAAAGCCTTCGACCAGTACGTGAACGTGCGGCCCGTCCGGCTGTTGCCTGGCGTAACTGGTCCGCTTCGGACAAAGGGTCCGGCTGAGATCGACTTCGTCTGCGTACGAGAGAACACTGAGGGGGAGTATGCGGGCGTCGGCGGCAGGGTCCATCGGGGCACGCAGTACGAGGTCGCCCTTGAGACCTCGGTGTTCAGCCGCTTCAATGTGGAGCGGGTGATGCGCTACTCCTTTGAGTTGGCCCGGACCCGGCGCAGGCACCTCACCAGTGTCACCAAGTCCAACGCTCAGCAATTCTCGATGACTATGTGGGATGATGTCTTTGACCTGGTGAAGCAGGACTACCCGGATGTGGAAACCGCCTCGCTGCTGGTCGATGCTGCCGCCGCCCTTATGGTGCGGGCCCCGGAGCGATTCGATGTTGTCGTTGCCAGCAATCTGTTCGCCGACATCCTGACAGATCTCGGCGGGGCCATTATGGGGAGCTTGGGGCTAGCTCCAAGCGCCAACCTCGACCCGGATCGCCGGTTCCCCTCGATGTTTGAGCCGGTGCACGGTTCCGCGCCCGATATCGCCGGGAAAGGCATCGCGAACCCAATCGGGGCTATCTGGGCGGGAGCGATGATGCTGGAGCATCTGGGACAACCGACGGCGGCGGCTCGGATCATGGCGGCCGTCGAAGCAGTCTCGGCAGACCGGCACGCCGCCACTGCCGACCTTGGCGGATCCGCCTCCACGACCCACGTCACCGAGGCAGTGATCGCCCAACTTTCGGCATGACCAAAGACGCCTTCGCCTCACCACAACCGCGGCAGCCTTCCGGCAACCCGGCGCGGCACCCAGGAGCAGATTCGTGACCAAGGCCAAGATCAGCGGGGCAGTCGACGCGCCCCAGGAAATCGTCTACGACCTGATCGCCGACCCGGCGCGGCTCAAAGAGTGGGACACCTCCTACGAGGCAGCGTCCCCACTCGAGGCTGATCGAGACGGTGCGCCGACGTTTGAGATCGATCGAACGATCGCCAATCGGGGCATTCATCTCTCCTGCCGCGTGATTGCAGCGGAGGTGCCGTCGCTGTTCGCGTTCACCTGCACGGGGTCGGCAGGGGAGATCGTGCAAGAAAGTTTCATCCTGGATCCCTCCTCGGACGGAGGGACGACCCTCGTCCGGGAAGCCATCTACGAGCTGCCGGGGCAAGACCTCGGTGTCATCGCGAACCAGACGTACACCCAGGCCACCGAGGAACGATCCATCGAGCAATCCTTCGCCCGATTGAACCGCTTGCTTGGGTCGTCCGCATCGACCGATCGCCCATCCGTGCCGTGGGAGACAGACACCCGCAGTGAGGACACGGGAACCATCAGCTCTGAGGAGCCCTACACGGCCCACGCGAAAGATGACC
>JALYMD010000116.1 GCA_030773875.1 Chloroflexota bacterium
GGGGGGGGGTATTTCAACCCTCGCCATTCCCTTGTGTAGGGGACAGGCTGCGGACGGTCCCTAGCGAAGCGAAACTCGTCGGGCCGTGATGGCGGTCCAATCAGCCCGGATAGGCGCCTGAGAACGGCCCCTGGAGCCGGACGCTAGGATCGGCGTGCGCGGATTTCCGCCACTCGCTCTTTTACGGCTGGGGCGATCTCGTCGATGAACATCCGCAGCCGCGGGGCTGTCGGCACGCCCCACAGCACGAACGTCGAGAAGCCGTGGTTGACCGTCAGGTGCGTCAGCACGTCCACCCAGTGGTCCCGCGGGCCGACGATCTGTTGGTCGTCGTCACTCGACCCCGCTTCGACGATCGGCGCGATCTCCCCGCCGATGTTGTAGATCCGCCGGATCGCGGACGGATCCCGCCCAGCCTCGCGAGCCGCCTCGTCGATGATCGCGTTCGCTCTCGTCGCTTGAGACGGCGGCACGTAGGACATCGACGGAATCCAGCCGTCTGCCAGTTCCCCGGTCAAGCGCAGCGCCCGTGGGCCAACCACGCCCAGCCAAAGACCGATCTCGTGCGCGGGAAGCGGCCCCGGTCGCGCGCCGATCGCCTGGTAGATCTCGCCGTTCTGTCGCAGCGGCCGGCCGCTCCAGTAGCCGCGGATCAGGGTCACTGCCTCCCGTAGGGCAGCCAGCGCCTCCTTCGGCTCCCGGACCGGACCTCCCATCGCCCGGACCCCGTCCCAGTACGCTCCGGCACCGAGGCCGAGCTCGAACCGGCCGCCGCTGAGCTGATCGAGCGTCGCCGCCTGCTTGGCCAGCATCGTCGGAAACCTGAGCGGCAGATTGGCAACGTCCGGGAAGACCCGGATCCGCTCCGTCCGGCCGAGGATGTAGCCGATCAACGCCAGCGCGTCGAAGTGCTTCTGCTGGTAGGGGTGATCCTGGATGCCGATCAGATCGTATCCGAGGTCGTCGAGGATGCGGGCGATCTCTATGGTGCGGGCGGGGTTGCCCGTGGAGGGATCGAGAAAGAAGCCGAACTGCAGGTCGTGTCCGTAGTCGGCCATGGAGCCTCTCTGGTCGGGCGGCGTGTCAGCCGAAACTAGCGAAAATGGGATGTCCACGATATATCTACGTACGTGCATTGATCAACAGCGGGCGTCCGTTGCAGCGCGGAGATTGCGTACCTTGGCAAGTAAACCGACCATCGAAGAGCACGACATGCCCCCCCGGGCGGGCATGTTTCGCGAGTTGCTCTACATCCACTCGTTCCTGCGCCGGGATCTGCAAACGGTCCATCGCCTCGCCAACGAGGCACGGGACGGCCTGTCGCCGCAGGCCATCCTCAGCGAGGTCCGCAACCTGGAAACGACCAGCCCGCTCTGGCGGCTCAAGTTCGGCTGCATGCACTACTGCCGCTTCGTGCACACCCACCACACGATCGAGGATGCGGCCGTCTTTCCGATGGTTCGCAAGCACGACCCGTCCCTGAACAGCGTGGTCGACCGCCTCGAGGAGGACCATCTCAAAGTCCACCACATCACCGAGCGCATCGCCGCGGTGGCGGATGAGGTCGCGACCGACGTATCAGGCGGGAGCTGGTTCCAACTCGTTGAGGCGCTGACCGAGCTGGAGGAGCACTTGCTCGCTCACCTTGCGCTTGAGGAGGAGTCACTTGGGCCACTCCTCAGCACCTGGGATCGGTGGCCGAGGGCGTAGGCGGGACGATCGTCCCTGATCAAAACACCTTCGCCCACTGCACGCATGCCTGGCTGCCGCTTCGAATGACCCATCATCGGGTCACAATGGCTAGTCGGTGCGTTCTCCCGCGAGGTCGTGCTCGCCATCAACGAGGTCAGCGTCCTGCTTGCACTCCCTGCGCTTCTGGCAGAATGGCCGCTCCCTCAGGGCGGAGAGATGGACGTCGGGGTTGAGTGGTGTGCGGGTGATCCTGGAGACGGAGCGGCTCATCCTGCGAGAGTGGACACCGGAGGACGCCCCCGCTGCCTTTGCGATCTACGGCGATCCCGCCGTAATGCGCTACATCGGCGCCATGGGCACGCCTGACCCGGATGTGGACCACACCCGGGCGGGGCTGGAGCGCGCCATTGCACGATATCGGCAGCGCCCCGGATTCGGCTTCTGGGCGGCGGTGGAGCGCGCCAGCGGGGAGGTCGTTGGCGCGGGCCTGCTCGTTCCTTTGGAAGGCGGGCCAGAGGTCGAGGTGGGTTACCACCTCGCGCGCTGGGTCTGGGGACGGGGATACGCCACGGAGTTGGCGCGTGCCCTGGTTGCGTACGGGTTCGACCACCTGGGCTTGCACCGCATCGTCGGTGTCGCCTACCCGGCGAACCGCGCCTCCTGCCGCGTCCTGGAGAAAGCCGGCCTGATCCATCAGGGTCGCCGCCGCTACTACGGTCAGGATCTGGAGTACTACGTCATCGAGCGCGTCCAGGCGGACGCCGGCGAGCCGCCCCTACCGGTGGGACAGGTGGATTCCCACCGCGACTGAGAAGATTTCGTGGTCTGGCGCTCACCCGTGGTGCCCGTTCTCCTGGATCTGGGCAGCCCACCCTGCCCGGCCAATCAGCGGGACGAAGCGCACGGGCCCCAGCATCTGCTCCCGCAGGTCGGCGCCCTCCCGCGTAACCGCAATCAGGCGCTGCTCCCCCTCCTGCTCCCCAACGGGAATCACCAGTCTCCCCCCTGACGGGTCGAGTTGCTTGAGGAGTGGGGGAGGCACGCGCGGCCCCGAAGCGGTGACGATGATTCGCTCGTAGGGCGCCGCGGCAGGCCAGCCAGCCGTGCCGTCCCCGATGTGAATCGATACGTTCCGGTAGCCCAGCGCCGTCAATGTCGCGACGGCCCGCTCCGCCAGGGAAGCATGACGCTCAATGGAGATCACCTCGCTCGTAAGCTCCGCGAGGATGGCGGTCTGGTAGCCGGACCCAGTCCCGATCTCCAGCACCCGCTCTGTTCCTGTTAGCGCCAGTGCCTCCGTCATCAGCGCGACCACGTACGGTTGGGAGATCGTCTGCCCCGCCCCGATCGGCAGTGCCACGTTGGCCCAGGCGTCCTCCTGCCGCTCCTCCGGGACAAACCGGTCCCGCGGCACCCGTGCCAGCGCCTCCAGAACCCGTCCGTCCCGGATCCCCTGCCGCTGGAGTTCTTCCACCAGTGCGGCGATCCGCTCGTCGCGTTCGTGTGCGCTCTCGCCGCCGGCCATGATCTCCTCCTTGAACGCTGCCGCCAAAAACCCGCGCAGATGGCGTTCCACGAGGCCGTCGGTCTTTATGTTTCGCCAACCCTAGTGTGGTTAGGCGCCGGCGCCGACCGCAAGCCGTCGAGTTCTGGTCACGAGGGCCTGGTGCCCATGCCCG
>JALYMD010000117.1 GCA_030773875.1 Chloroflexota bacterium
CCCCACAGCGCCCTCGGCTACCGGCCGCCTGAGGAGTTCCGGGTGGCGTTCGACGAGGCCGTGATCAGGCGGCAGGAATGGGTCGGACTCTCATAATCCATGGACCACACACTGGGGGCAGGTCAATGACAGAGACCAAGGATTCCGTGGTCGAGATAGGTCGCGAGCGAGAGCCTGGAGCACCAGACCACATGGAGCGGTACGACGCCCGCACCGTGGAAACCAAGTGGCGGGCACGCTGGAAGGCTGACGGGCTCTATCGTGTCGACGATGCCGACCCGAGGCCCAAGTGGTACTCCCTGACCATGTACCCGTACCCATCCGGCACGCTCCACGTCGGGCACTGGTACGCCTTCTCCATTCCGGACGTGTACGCGCGACTCCAGCGGATGCGCGGCTACAACGTGCTCTTCCCGATGGGGTTCGACGCCTTCGGCCTTCCGGCTGAGAACGCCGCCATCCGGCATGGAATCCATCCGGCGACCTGGACCTTCGAGAATATTCCCCGCATGCGCGATCAGTACCGCCAGATGGGTGCAATGATCGACTGGTCGCGCGAGGTGATCACCTGCACGCCGGAGTACTACCGCTGGAACCAGTGGTTGTTTCTGAAGATGCTCGAACGTGGCCTTGCCTACCGGGCGAATGGATCCGTCTGGTGGTGCCCGAACGACCAGACGGTGCTGGCCAATGAGCAGGTCCTAGAAGGCAATGTCTGCGAGCGGTGCGGTGCCTCAGTCTCGAAACGGGATCTGGAGCAGTGGTATTTCCGGATCACGGACTACGCGGAGGAGTTGCTCCACGATACGGAGGCGCTGGACTGGCCCGAGCGGGTCAAAACCATGCAACGCAACTGGATTGGCCGCTCGGAAGGCGCACGGCTGTCGTTCACGTTGGAGACCGGTGATCGTGTGGAGGTTTTCACCACCCGCCCCGACACCGTCTGGGGAGCCACATTCATGGTTCTCGCTCCCGAGCATCCTCTGGTGGAGAGGATGACGTCGGAGGAGCAACGAGCGGCAGTCCAGGCCTACGTCGAGCAGGCTCGGCGCCAGACCGACATCGAGCGGATGTCGACGGATGCGGCGCGGGAGAAGTCTGGGGTCTTTACCGGTGGCTACGCGATCAACCCCGTGACGGAGGAGCTCATCCCGGTCTGGATCGCCGATTACGTCCTGATGGGGTACGGCACCGGAGCCATCATGGCGGTACCTGCTCACGATGAGCGGGACTTCGCGTTCGCCCGAGCGTTTGACCTGCCGATTCGGGTTGTTATCCAGCCGGAGCAGGCGGAGCCGCTCGAACCCGGCACGATGGAGCAGGCGTACCACGGACCTGGCCGCCTGGTGAATAGCGGACCTGTCGATGGCACTCCCGTACCGGCGGGCATTCCATCGGTCATTGATTGGCTTGAGGAGCGGGGAAGAGGGCGGCGGGAAGTTAATTATCGACTTCGGGATTGGCTCATCTCGCGCCAGCGCTACTGGGGCACGCCCATCCCCGTGATCTATTGCGATGCCTGCGGCATGGTGCCCGTGCCGGAGGAACAGCTACCCGTATTGCTGCCGCTGGATGCTGCCTTTGAGCCAACCGGTCAGAGCCCATTAACGACCAACGAAGGGTTCCTGCGGACGTCATGTCCCAACTGCGGCGGGCCGGGCCGGCGTGAGACGGACACGATGGACACCTTCGTCGACTCGTCCTGGTACTGGTTCCGCTACACCAGCCCCGACGAGCGCACGCTGCCCTTCGACCCTGCCACGGCGAAAGCCTGGTGCCCTGTCGACCTCTACTGCGGCGGTATCGAGCATGCCATCTTGCACCTGCTCTACGCGCGGTTCTTCACCAAGGTCTGCCGGGACCTCGGGCTGATCGACCATGGGGAGCCCTTCCTCCGCTTGCGGAACCAGGGCATGATCCTGAGTGAGGAAGGAACCAAGATGAGCAAGAGCCGGGGCACCCAGGTTGCCCCGGACGACCTCGTCTCCGCCCACGGTGCGGACGCGCTGCGGCTCCATCTGATGTATCTCGGCCCGTGGGACCAGGGCGGGCCGTGGAACTCGCGCGGCATCGTAGGAATGGAGCGCTTGATCCGAACCGTTTTCCAGATCGTGGTCGAAACCGCAGGGAATGAGAGCAACGGTTCCGACGCGGACGCTGAGGCGGCGCTGCGTCGTCTCACCCACCGGACCATCGAGCGGGTCACGACCGACCTGGACGACTTTCAGTTCAACACCATGGTGGCGGCGCTGTACGAGTTCACGAACGAGTTGAAGCGACTGAAGGACGGGCCGGCGGCGCGGACGGGCGCTTGGCGAGAGGCGATCGAGACCTTGGTGCTCCTGATGGCGCCGAGCACGCCCTATGTGGCGGAGGAGCTGTGGGAACGGCTCGGTAAGCCCTATTCCGTACACACGCAACCATGGCCCGTCTTCGATCCAGCGCTGACGCAGGAATTGCTCGTTGAGCTGGTCGTGCAGGTGAACGGGAAGGTGCGGGACAAGCTAACCGTGCCGGCCGCGATCTCTGAGGAACGAGCACGGGAACTCGCGCTTGCAAGCGGTCGGGTGCAAGAGTTTGTGAATGGAAAGGATCCGGTGCGTTTCATCTACGTGCCGGGACGGCTTGCCAATATCGTGGTGAGATAGGCTACTCACACGTTGACGAATCCGGGCTTGAGGAACGCCCTCGGGTGTTTGTCGAGCGCGTAGGGCATTGCTGGCGAGACAAGCAGGGAGGAACTCCGAACGTTATGGCTGTTGTCCTGAGTCCCGATCAGATTGATGCGCTGCGCCGGATCGACAGTCCTACCATCGCGAATGCCATTGA
>JALYMD010000118.1 GCA_030773875.1 Chloroflexota bacterium
ACCAGGCAGGGCCGCGACGAGGCGAACGCGGCCAGCGCGGACCAGATAGGCCAGGTCGGCCACGTCAGGGATGAGTTCGCCAAGACGAAAGGCGCGGAGGCCAGGGGCAGTTAGATCCATGTTCTCAGTGTAGCGACGGTGACAACGGCGGACCAGGGGCAGCCGAGCGTAGAGCGGTCACCAGCAGAAGAAGTCGAGGCTCGGGTCCGCACGGTACGGGCCGCTCTTCGACGAGGTGATGACCATTCACTACCGCCTCGATCCCGTCTGGCTCGCCGCTGACGGTTCCCCCGCCAACGATTACCTTCCCGACGCCGCGCACATCCTTGACCTGATTGAGGAGGGTCGGAACTGTGACGAGCTCTTCCACCTCACCCACATCGCCTTGGTAGATCCGTTTGGCGACGAAATGGCGGGGGCCGGGGGAGAGCACTTTGACGAAGCAGCCCACACCATCTGAGCCACCTGGTAGGAGCATCAGGTGAGCGATCAGAACCAGGACGAGCGACACGACGCCTAGGTAGCGGGCGGAGTGATGAGGCGCAGCGAGACGGGATCCCTGCGGTAGTGAAGGAGTTGGATGAGCAGCGCCGAGCACCTCTTAGCTCTACGGACGCGATCCTGCAGCACCAAAGTGGCACACCCTGACCAACCTCTACAACCTGCGTCGGACCTGGCACGCCCAGGCCCACGCCCGTCTCGACCGCGCCGTCTGGGCCGCCTACGGCAGGGGGACGACCCCGACCCGGCCGTGACCGAGGAGAACACCATCCTGGCCCGCCTCCTGGCGCTCAATCTGGAGCACGCTGCCGGCGGCCGTCGTTCCCGTTCCCTTCATGCTTCCCATTGACATGCGAGACGCCTGCCGAAATGACGGTGCCCGCTCGGGAAGGGGTTCGACCATGAACGCGGCCCATGACTGAACCGGCTCCCATCTCCATCCCCCGATGGATGAGACACGCTGTCTCACGCGAGCGCACGGCCCCGAGCCGAAGCCCGAGGCCGTGCGTCTCCTTCTGGATTGGGCGGGGCTAGCTCGCTGGCGTGGCAGCAGTAGGTGTTCCCATCATATCCATCGGCTCGACGGTCATGCGCTCACCTCGTACCGTGCCCCCACCCGCATCCAGCACGGCACCTGCCGGGTCCGCGACAGAGTAGGCGTAGGCACTGGTGAACGTCTGCCCGTCGGCACTTACCTGCCGCTCCCCTCGGACCGTCACGACCACTGCAAGGTGCCCGTTCGCGTCGGCGACGAGCTGCTGGAATGTGTAAGCGGCGGTGTCCGGACCGGTGGCTTCCCACACCCCATGCGCGGCGCTGAGAAACACCACGCCGCCGCCGCTCGGATCCGGCGACGTGATCGGGTCGCTGCTGACCATGGTTCCATCGGCAGCGTGGGTGAGAAGGCCGTGCACCCCGGGGAGGCCCTCCAGAAACACCCGCCAGGTGCCGATGATCGGATGCCCGCCCCCCGCGGCAGGGGTGGCCTCCTGGGCGACGGTGTCTCCAGCGATGCGGCTCACGGCGACCAGTCCCACGAGCACGACGGCGAGCAGCGAAACGAGGACTGAAGCTCGGCGCATGGCGCCCTCCTTCCTGTACCTGCCACCTGCCCCGGCTCGATCTTGCCGAGGCTCCCTCGCAGCATGCGAGATCGCCGCCGAGCCTGCATCCGCTTAATTACGCATCCGTGATACGTAAATTGGAGATGATCGCCATGCAACTGCACCCAGCGACCGTCCGCCCGGCCGACACCGCCACCAGGTAAAACAA
Organism: Chloroflexota bacterium; assembly: GCA_030773875.1. Next base: position 1,774 of record JALYMD010000118.1, read on the forward strand.
GACCTTCTCCCCGCCGTCCAGACCCGGGAGCGGCGAGAGACGATCCCAGCTGCGGTCAAGGCGTTGAACGAACGGCGCCGAGCCTAGCTCTGTCCGGACTGCCCCCGCCGTGACTACATCGTGTCTGCCGCTTACGGCTGGGACGCCTCGTCTCCCTGCGCCGTCGACGAGGACGCGATCTCGGCGCAGGAGCTGGCACCCCATCTAGGCCACGCATCCGGCAGCACGCCGAGACCCACGGTCCCCATGACCACGAGCTGAAGCCCCTTCAGCTCGTGGCGACCTTGCCCCCACGCTCGACTCTGTCCGACTGAAACCCTCTCGGGTTCTCGATAGTGGCGAGGCCGATCGTGAAGTGGTGGCGTAGTCCTTGCAACCGACCAAGGGAGTGACTACTCGTTCAGCGCGGGGCGCCACCCGCGGAGGCCACAGTGAAGATGATCTCCCCGCTTCTCGATCCCGGCGTGTTGGCCATCGTCGCTCTCGTCGCGGTCGCGGTCGCAATCATCCTGTAAGCGGCACCAATCAGCCGAGGGGTGTGGGGTCCGTCGTTGCCACGACTGCGACTCGTAACCTCATGAACATCGTCGTCCGTGGGCAGCGAAGTACGACTTAGATCGTCCCTAACGCTCGCTCGGTCTGGGCCCCCTCCCGCAGGGACCGCAAGATCGCCCGGATGATCGCCTCTGCTTCTGCAAACGCCGCCTCAACCGAGGGCAGCACGGAAACCGAGGGAGCCGGCATCCACCATGCCGAGAGTGGTGCCCGCGCCAAGATCACCGCCGCCTCCTCCAGGGTGAACCTCACAGTGAGCGGGGTGTCCAGGGGAGCAGTCGGCCGGGTTGCGATCATCCCGCGGACGCGCTGAGCCGCCTCGAGATAGGCGGGATGACGCCCGCCGAGCTGCCGCTCGGTCGCCCGCCACTGAGGAATTGTGCGGCTGATTTCGACCATAAGGGCGGCCTCGTCGCAGTGCGCGGAGATCGCAGGATAGAAGGACAGACAACACGACCGCGCTCAAGACGTGGTTCGCCTGCCGTGTACGACCACTGTAAGGTGGGCCGAGAGTCGAACCTAGGGGAAAAACACCCGACTCCTGCCGCGTGATAATCCCCTCGCCCCAGTGACACTCGCCTTGGGAAGTTTGTCACGGCCATCCTTCAACGACGGCCGGTCACTGGCTCCACCGTGCCGCGGCGATGAGGGCACGGTGGTCGGGCTGCGTACAAATGGCTCGGTTGACAGGGCATCCGGAGTGAGTGCCTCCCGGCCGGCAACAGCTGGGCAAGCGACGCCCGGCGAGCCTTTGCGAGCGTAAGGGTGGGGAAGACCCTGATGTGGGGCTGGGAATCGAACCGCGCAGCATTCCCTTCTCACTACACGAGACATGGCAACGCGCCCTCGCTCAATCCCCTTCATCGCCCGGCAGTGAGACATGCCGGAACGGTCGCGCATTGTGCTATTTCCCCGTCGAGGCTCAGCGGCCGGCTGGACCATCCCGTCTCCCGAAAGCCAAGTAGACGGAGAACGACGGCCACGTCATTCCTATGCCCCTCATCACCCCGCTGTTCCTCGTGGGGCGCTGGCCCTGGGTCATCACGCCCGCGGGAAACCGATCGGCCAACCGGCCCACGCTCTGGTGTATGCTCCATAGGTGACAGTTCCCCGGGTTGGTGATCGTGCTTGGTTCGATGGCGCAGCCACACGCCATCCCTACCCGCCGACGCGGAACGCCAGGCCAGCAATGGGAGGACGGCCATGGATGCGGTAATCACGGGTATGCCTCTGGAAGCAACGACCGGAGGTTGGGGAATTCCCATCGGCACAACCGTCTACGACGTAGCGGGGGAGAAAGTCGGCACCGTGGTCGACGCGGACGCGTACGACTTGGTGGTGGAGCGGGGCTTCTTCTTCGTGCACAGCTACCCCGTGCGCCTGTCGGACGTGAAGCGCTACGAGCACGGCGCGCTCTATCTCAAGGTGCCCAAGGATCAGATCCTGAAGCCCTCCTCGAGCGGGGCCGAGAACCGGTAAGCCGGCGTAGCCGCTGTCACTCAAACCCGATCACTCCTCATCGCTCAGATTTATTTAGAGTTCCCCGCTGCCCTTGCTGAGCCGGCCCGTGCCCCCGGTCGGGTCCCAGGTCATGCGACCGTCCGGCTACCTGTCCCGCAAGACCCCCGGTCCCGAACTCGGCAGAGGACGTAGGAGTGAAGACGGCCCGGGTTCACCCACGTCAAATCCCGAAACGTGACCTGTAGGTGCTTCCCTTCTCCCCCTAATCCCCCTATCCTCTCAAGCAAGCGGTCTGCTCCCGGTGGGACAGCGGGACCTGGGCAGCGCCCCATCCTGCTCCGCCCCGTCCGGCGGTC
>JALYMD010000119.1 GCA_030773875.1 Chloroflexota bacterium
GAACAGGTTCAAGGCCCGGATGCGCTGCTGCAACCCGGTCTCGATGCAGCGCCACTCCCCGGGCGGGATCAGGCGGGGGATCAGGTCAAAGGGGAAGACCCGCTCGGTCCCTTGCTCCTGGTCGGAGTAAACCGTGAAGGTCACGCCCTGGTCGAGAAAGGAGCGGTTGGCGAGGTCGCTGGCGCGGCAGAGGTCGCTGACCTCAAGGTCGGCCAGCTGGGCGATCAACTCCTGGTAGTGCGGGCGCGGCACGACGCCTCCGCCTGGTTGGGGCACGAACGCTTCGTCGTAGAAGTCGCCCGTGTCGTAGCCGGCGATGAGATCCCGGCCTGTCATCGTGTCGAAGGAGACGCTTTGCCCCACCATTGCCAGCCTCCCTCTCGCCGCGCCCATGGAGGTCACCGGTGTGTCGGTACGGGCACGGCTTTGACCCTGAGCGCACTTGATGACCGCTTGCCGGCGCCTGAGCGATGGGTCATTCGCACTACTGGACGGGCCCGGCTTTTGCAAGCGGCCCGAAGCGACCCGCTTGCCTGGTCGGCGTAGGGTATCAGCATCGGGAGCGTTGTGGTACCAGGCCGGTTTCGTGACGGAGCAGAGCGCGGGGCAGGAATCGGACGGGGAGCGCGCCTGAAGCCGGGTGACCGTTGAGAGAACGCCCAGCGCGTTCCGCGATGAGTGGATCAAGGGCGATCTCGATACCAGAGGGTGAAGCGGAAGAGGGGCAGGAAGCCCATCCGCTCGTAGACCGGGCGGCCAGGATCGCTGGAGAGGAGCATCGCAGGCAATCCAGGCTCGGCCAGGGCCGCTCGCCAGGTCACTGCCTCGCCGTAGCCCCGGCGTCGCGCCTCCGGCACCGTGGCGACCAGAACCACATTGGAGATCCCGTGCTCGACGAAGGCTGCGGCGATGCTGACCGGACGATCCTCCAGCCAGCCGGTCCAGAGCCGCCAGCGCGGATCGCCCAGCACCCCTTCGCCGATCAGGCTCCCGGGACCCAGCGAATCCCATTCGGGGAACGGGAAGCCGGCCCCGGCCGCCGCCTCCCAGGCGCGGAGGGCAGCAGCATCCCGAACCTCGTCGATCCGGAGCCCGGGCGGCGGCGGGGGCAGCGAGCGCCCCGGCGCAAGCAGGTGCAGCGGCGGGTGCCCCATCAGGCTCCAGCCGTGGGAGCGAAGGTCCGGGGTCGGCCAGGGGCTGAAGAGCACGACCTCGCCGCCGGCGTCGCCGCCGAACCCGTAGAACCCGGCGAGTTCGGCCAGCACCTCGTCCACGCTCGCAGACGTCAGGGGCCGCAGGAGCGTGGCGGCGTTGGCGTACCCGGCCGGGCGACCCACGTCGGTCGCGTGCAGATCGTCGCGACGCAGAGTACGCCCACCCATCGAGGTGGCCAAGGCATCGATCGCCTCGGTCCAGTTGCACAGGAATCGCCGCAGAAGGGTGTCGCCGATCGGCGTCGTCGGCTCGTGGCCCGTCTCCAGGGGCGGTGCGGCGTTACTCATGGGGTCGTGTCCTCACCTTGAGCCAAGCAACGTCGAGGTTGCGTGAAAGGCTTCATGACCGGCTGGCAGGTCTCCTCGTTGCGTGGCACATCTCGCCCCCCTGGTCCCGCGGCGCCATAGCCAAGCGGCTCCAACGGCACCCAGAGAATATCTTAGCGGCGCGACAGTCGTTGACTGCGTCTTCTGATTTCGCAGTGGCCCGTCCATCCGCTCACTCGCTACCTCGTGACACTTTCGTGACATTCCCGTCATACAAGCGATGCAACCCGCCCCTACCCTACGAATCGACGCGGCGCACAATCCACTGGACCTGCCTACGGTACAACGATCGAGCGAGGAGGCTTCGCCTGATCGCGACGAGCGAGTCACGTCCCACGGCGCCGTTGTCATTCACGGTCTTTCGGGTCTCCAATCCGTCCACACCGGACCGTCGCCGCTAACAAGGAGAAGATGATGGTTGCCGAACGCTTCGCCCCGGTCGGGTCCGCCCTGAATCCCAACGCCGTCGCCGCCTTGACCGCCAGTCTGAGCGGTAGCAGCCAGGTGATCCGGCC
>JALYMD010000120.1 GCA_030773875.1 Chloroflexota bacterium
CGCCGGGGTGGGGAAACGCCAGCCGGCCTGCCGCTCCGCCACCGTTCCCAACGACAGCGCGGCAACACCCGGCGTCCTAAGCAGCCCCAGGAGATCACGCCGGCGTAAACGGGTGAAGGGCCACACCAGGCATGTAGGGTGGGGACGAGCCAGCGCGTGCCCCTCGGGGCGCACTTCTTCTGCGGTTTATGCCGAATGGTCGATCCCAGTTTGCCGCCGGGATCGGCGATCGATACCCCACCATCCCTGCCTCACGGATGTCGTGAGGAGGCGGATCACGTGACCAACCCGTGACCATCGACCTGACGAGGGGTCGAAACCCCGCATGAACATGGCAGTTCAGCGAAAGAGGGTTCGAATCCCCTATCCGCTACCAGCATGAACGGCCTGGCGATCTACTCGCCAGGCCGTTGTTTTATGCCGCACGGCGGCGCAAGGTCTCGGAGTCACTCGGTAGGGCGACGGAGCCGGACGCGCCGGGTCCAGACCAGGACGGCCAGCGCGAAGAGCGCGGCGGCGTATCCGAAACCATGGAGCAGCCACGGCGCCGGAGACCCTTCATCGCCGGAGGCGAGCGCGAGGATCTTGATTGGCCCGTACAGCGGCAGAAACGACGCGAGCGCGGCACCCGCCGGGAGACTGAGTTCGATCCCGACGACCCCGATGATCGTCAGCATCCCTTCCAATTCGCGCGGCAGCAGCGCTGCCACCGCCAGGCCGAGCGGGACGCCGATCAGCGCCGCAAGCGCGACTCCGGGCAGCACGACGACGGGGCGGGGCGGGGCGGAGATTGGGATGACGACGACGGCGCAGACCGCCGCGAGGATGAGTGCCAGGCCGGCAAGCAGGAGGAGGCGCCCGAGCAGCAGTTCCCTCGGGTGGAAGCCGGCTTGAACGAGACGCGGATCGACTGATCGCGCGGCGAGGACGGCGAAGAGGGCCGCGCCCGCCACTGCCCACGACATGCCGACGCCCGCCAGAACGGGCGCGTAGGGATCCGCAGCGTTGGCCAGGTAAAAGGTGAGGGGCAACGCCACCAGAATCAGCAGCGCCAGGCGACGCCGCAGCAGGTCGCGTCCCTGCATCTCCGTGACAATGAGGACGCGGGCCGGACGAATCATCCCCTGCTCTGCTCGACCGTGTCGTTGCTCGATGCTCCCACTGTACGGACCTGCAGCTCCACCACTCGATCGACCCGCGACAGTTCCGCCAGCATGTGGGTGACGACGAGGATAGCCTTTCCCGCCGCTCGCCAGCGGTCGACGTGATCCCAGAAGTTCACGTAGGTGCCGTGGTCGAAGCCCTGGTAGGGCTCGTCCAGCAGCAGCACGGCCGGTTCGCCCAGCAGGGCCAGGGAGAGGTTGAGCTTTTGGCGGGTGCCGCCGGAGAGGTCTTTGGCGAGCGTGCGACGACCTCCGTGGAACCCGAAGTCCGCCAGCAGCCGATGGCCCTCGGCGATTGCTGCCTGCCGGCCAAGGCCAACGGCCGCCCCGAAATAGACGAGGTGTTCCTCGGCGGTGAGCAGATCGAGGACGCCCGGGTCCTGCGGGCAGTAGCCGATCTTGCCATCCACCGCAACCTGGCCTGCATCCGGCGCCAGCAGCCCGGCACAGATGCGCAAGAGCGTCGTCTTGCCCGCGCCGTTCTCGCCGATGAGAGCGACGGCCTCCCCGCCCCGCACCGCGACGTTGGCGTCCTGCAGCACGACCTTGCGGCCGTACCGCTTCCCGACGCCGCGAGCTTCGAGGAGTGGTTGACTGTCCACCTGCCGCATCTCTCCGGCTTGTGGCGCCCCCTGCTCCGAGTGGGCAGCGACGGGGCACTCCCCGTCGCGTGACGGTGATCTTATGGACTGGTCAGCCAGAGCCCGCTGCCCGTCCCCGATGACGAGACCTTGAGCGAGCCGCGGGCGCTGAGGCTTTCGTGGGAGCACCGCTCCGCTTTTCCCTCTGCAACTCCGCCCCTAGACCACAAACGCCCCATTACGGAGGAACGGCTCGCCGTCCACGTCCACCTGCCCGCCCTCGCGCAGGTCGCAGATCAGGTCCCAGTGGACCGCGCTCTGGTTGCGGCTGCCCGTCTGAGGGTATCCGGCGCCCACAGCCATGTGGACGGTGCCGCCGATCTTCTCGTCGAAGAGGATGTTCTTGGTGAACTCAGTGATCCCAAAGTTCGTGCCAAAGGCAAACTCGCCCAGGTAGCGGGCGCCAGGGTCGGTATCCAGTTGCTGCAGGAGGAACGCTTCATTCTGAGCCGCGCTCGCTTCGACCACCTTGCCTGCTTCGAACCGCAGCCGCACGTCCTGCACCTCCCTTCCGGCTACCACGACCGGGAAGGAGAAGCGGACCGTCCCATTCACCGACTCCTCCACCGGGCCGGTGAAGATCTCTCCGTCGGGGAAGTTGCGGCGGCCGTCGGCGTTGATCCAGGTTCGGCCAGCGATGGAGAGCGTCAGGTCCACGTCCGGGCCGGTGAGGTGGACCTGCTGCTTGCCGGCCAGCCAGTCAATCAGGCGCTGTTGCCGCTCGTGGACCTCCTGCCAGGCCGCCACCGGATCCGACTGGTCCAGTTTGCAGGCCTGGAAGACGAAGTCGGCGTAGTCGCTCGTTGCCATCCCGGCGTCTTGGGCGTACGCGTCGGTCGGGAAGAGCGTCCCCACCCAGGTCATCGTGCCCTCGGCGGCGCGGCGCATGAAGGTCTGGAAGAGTTCGGATCGCGCGGACTGAAAGACGGTCTGGCGAGCCGGGTCCACCTGAGAGA
>JALYMD010000121.1 GCA_030773875.1 Chloroflexota bacterium
GGTCCTACACCTTCGAGGAGCCGGGCACCTACCCCTACATCTGCACCCTCCACCCCTCCTCCATGAAGGCGACCGTCGTCGTCACCTAGCAGCGCGATCCGCAGGGCAGTCGCATCTAAAACAATAGAGAGTGTCGACGCAACGACTGCTTGCTCCCGGCACTCAAGGTGGGCACCGCTAGTCTGACTAGGCCGGTGCCGATGGCCCACCCCTTTCAAGTCTCACTCCGCGCCACGCGCCGGAGGGGGCGCCGGGTGGGCGTTCAGCACACATCAAGGGTGCTAGCAATGAGATGCGATTGCCCTGCATGATCCGCCCGTCTCGGTGACCCGACCGCGAAGGGACGCGACGACCGCCCCGTGTAGGCCGTCCGTCACTGTCCATGTACTGGGTTCTGTATTCCGTGGCATCAGACCCCTTTGAGTGCCTCGGTGAAGCGGTCCGCACACTGACACAGGACGCCGAGGCCGGGGAAATGGCCCGGTGGTCGGTGGCGCTGGTGGCTGCAATCGTGACGCATCATGAGTCCTGATGATCTCGAACTGGGGCCCCTCTCGCACACCCACACACAAACACGCTTCTAAAGTCCTACCCATACACGCCCCCTACCCCTCCGGGGCCTAAGGAGGGTATGGGGTGGTGCTTGGGGATCGGAGGTGGTGCTAGCCGGCCGGTCGTTGTCGGTATGCCTGCTCCCAGGCTTGACGTTGCTCGGGCGTCATGGCCAGCGCTTGCTCCCGAGTGAGGGGCAGGGAGGGATCGGGGTTGGCCGGATCGAAGGGGCGTGGGGTGTCGGTGGCGTGGTCGTAGGTGGTAGGTGCGGGTGTTGTGGGGACAGCAGGAGCGGGAACCTGCTGAGTGAGGGTGGCCGTCTTGGTAAGGGGGACGGCGCCGGCCAGACCGGCAAGCCAGATGCTGGCATCAAGGCGGACCTTGGGTGGTGTAGCTGGGTCATCGCGCAACTGCGCCGCGGTAAGAACGGACACAAAAGCCTGCTCTCGTACCACCAGAGAGAGCGCACCCGACCATAACTCGGCGGCCTCGCGTGCCTCTTGCTCCGCCCGTGCCGCCCACCCGTGATCGTGGCGCCAGTTATCAAGGGTTCGCTCGGCGATCCCGGTGAGACGAGCGGTCTTCGCGGTGGAGCGGCCAGCTACAGAGCGGTAGATCTGGTAGGCCGCCTCCTTCTCGACCTCGGTGTAGCGACGGCCGTGCTTTGCCGTCTCGGAGCCGCTGAGTTGCGCCAGGTCCACGATCTCCGTCGGCATCGCTCGCTCCTTGCCCTCGTCGTGCTGATTCAGCCGACGATTCCGGTGTCATCGACGAAGCCTTGCCCGGCAAGACGCTCTCGCACCCGGGAAATCAGCGCGTCCTTGGGCAGCGTGTCGAGTTCTACTCGCGTCACGATGGCGCGCTCGATGAGTTCCCGTGTCACCTCCTCTTGGATCTCAGGAGGGACGGGTTCCGTCTGATAGGGACCAGGGTCTCCATAGGCCAGTCGGATCATGTCCTCGGTAACGTCGGGAATCATCCGGCGGAGTTGCTCCCGAAGCCGAACTAATCCGAGTGCCAGTTCCAAGCGGACCTCACGCGGGACAGACGCATCAACAGCAAGCGCGCCCGCTTCCGCCATCGTGCGCTGGAGAAGCGCGCTTACTTCCGTGATGTTGTCAGGGGTGAGGGCAGGCCAGGGGTCGTGCTCAATCATCCGATGGGCGCCTCCTCGTCGGCCGGCATCATCACGATCACAAGGATAGCAGCGACCAGAAGGGGAGCGATGTCGTTTATATGTCGTTATGCACATACGGTGATATGATCTCATCGTGACGGCGAGTCAGCGGTCAAGACCAAACAGCCGACGCCACCAGGACGCCCACCACGGGGGAGAGGTATCAGGCGCCGTCTCAGCAGGTTGCGCCCCGTGCTGGGACTCTGGAGCAGCGACAGAGGCATCCTGTGCGGCCTTGAGTCGCTCGACTTCCGCAAGGGCAGCATCTCGCTCCGCCTGGAGCCGGCCATTCTCCCGAGCTAAGTCCTCGTTCCGCTCCATCAGGGGACGGAGCCATTCGTCCCGGATCGCCTCCAACTGGGACCGGGCTGCGGGAGACACAGACACCGCGGTCGTGTCCGTGGCCATGGCCGTGTCCACGCCTTCATGGCCATGGCCATGGCCGTGGTCACGGTCACGACGGTCGCGGTCACGGACATGGCCGTGTCCACTCCGAGCCGCAAGGCGAGCGGCGGGGAGATCGGCAGGGGAAACCAGCTTGCCCCGCTCCGTCGTCTCAATGCAGGGAAGGGCGCCATGCTGAATCCAACGGCGCACGGTGCGCGGGGAGACACCGGCAAGCCGGGCCGCTTCCTCAACCGTGACCATCGTGGCCATGGCCATGTCCGTGTCCGTGTCCACGTTGGTCATGGCCGTGGTCATGGCCATGTCATCGGTCATGGTGGAGATCATCGCACACAAGCGAACGGCCCCGAGCGTGCTGCCCGAGGCCGTTGCTGGGTGAGCGCCGGTTAGACCGGGGTGGCCTCAGAGGCCACTTCCGCGGGAGCGGGCGGCGTGCCGACCGCGGGGGACGCGCAGGCGAACTGTA
>JALYMD010000122.1 GCA_030773875.1 Chloroflexota bacterium
CGGGTCGCCCGGTCGCGGCCCGCTGCGGCGGCAGGTGCGGTTCCAGCGCCGCCCACTGCTCGTCGGTCAGTTCTCGGTCTCGGCTCATCTCCCAACGTTACCACGCCTTTGAAGACACACCCTAGTCTTGAGAGCGGGGGGCCTGGCGAGGTTGGAGCGAGATGCTCGGGAGATCGACATCTGCGCCAATCTAGGTTGAGGCGTCGTTTGCCGGGACGAGATTGAAAATTATAGTGGCGGGGCGGCCGTCGGAGCCGGTCTCAAAGGTGGATGGGACGGCGGCCTGGACCCAGGTTGACCCGCCATTGGGCAGGGCGATCCGGTACCAGAGATCGTATGCCTCGGCGCTGGTGCTGAGGGTGTCCTCCGGGCCGGCGCGGATCTCAAGCAGTGGGTAGCGGTCCCCGGGGACGAGAGCGAGGCGTCCTGTTTGCCGTGCGCCCCTGTCGCCGCCCGGCCGGGACCAGTGGGCCACGTCCGAGGCGGATGGTTGGGAAGCGACGGCGACCTCGCCCAGCGACTCCGAACCCTCCGGTTCTTCAGGCGTCCACGCTCGCTGAGCGATGACGTGGGTCGGGTTGCGCCAGCCGATGACTGACGGGTGGTCCGGCGCCTCGATAGGCCAGTAGCCAGGGCCGGGGAGGCAGCCGGGGCCGCAGTTGAACTCGTAAAGCGGGGCCGGGCCGTTGACCTCGGGCGTGGTGAGGAAGGTTCGCACTTCGAAATGGAGGTGGCTCGGGACGGCGTCGGCGCGACGGAGCACGGTGCCGATCACGTCTCCTTGGGCGACACCGTCGCCTTCTGCCACGGCCACCGCAGGGTCGAGGTGACCGTACATGGAGAAGAGGTCGGGGGCGTGGCGGACGATGACCACGAGTCCGGGGTAGTTGTCGCCGACTGAGACGACCTCACCGCTGGCGATGGCCCGGACCTCCGCACCGGCTGTGTCGCCCTCCACGGCGTACCAATCTTCGCCGGTGTGAAGGTAGCCCGGCAGGTACCAGGTGTTCTCCACGGCGTAGCCGTGGCGGACGAAGAAGCCGTCGCCGGGCAGGCGGCCAGGCATGGCGATGGGATAGCCGAAGCGAGACATCGACGGCTCTACCCCGCGCACAGAACGACCGGCTGATACCGGCGCGAACGCGGTTGCGAGGAAGATCAGGAGCAGGAGGCGCAGCAGCATGTGCATCGGAGCAACCCCTCTCACGGCCAGAGGCCGCTGGATTGGCGTTTCCGCCGCACAGTCCGTGCCGCACCCGGCGTCAGACATGGGCCAGCTCAGGGTGGCAATGCAGTCCAAGGGAGGGGAACGGGAATTGATCGCCCCTGACCTCTCTTCCGGGCAACACCTGTTCAGATGGGTGGGGGCCGGGACAGCAGCGACCGCCGGGGCACGATGGCTGGCCGGACGCGAAGACTGTCGCGCCCGGCCAGCATGGCCGTTACTGGTCCAGCGCCGGTCCCCGGCCAGATCGGTACGCCGATGAAGACTCACCGGTGAGCGCTGGCAGGTCGCGCGGCGCTTCCGCCACAGACGGGGCGTCTAGCGGCGCGACCTACGCGTGGCGCTGCGCCGTTCTCCCCGCTCTGGCTTCCAGGCGTCCCTGGGCGAGCATGTTCAGCCCCCAGAGGATGACACCGACGAGGAGCAACCCGCCACCGAACCAGAGGATTTTTCCGTCGTCCTGGAGGTCGTCCCACAGCAACTAGGCCAGCAGGATGAGGCAGGTCACCGCACCGATAACGAGGAGTACCGAGGGGGTGACGAAGTGGCGGTGGGCGACCGGATTGCGCCGCAGGACAAGCACGGAGACGTTGACGATGGCGAAGACCAAGAGGAGCAGTGCCACGGTCGTGTCAGCGAGATCCCCAAGGCTGCCGTAGGTGACGAGGACGAGAGCGATCAGGGTGGTGAAGATGATCGCCACCCAGGGTGTGCGGCGAGCGCTGTGGGTGGCCCCCATGACGCTAGGGATAACACCCTGGCGAGCCATCCCGTAGACGACCCGGGAGGCCATGATCATGTTGATAAGGGCGGTGTTGGCGATGGCGATCAGGGCGATTGCCGAGAAGAACCGGGGCGGGATCGACACGGGGCTCGCCTCGACCACCTCAAGCAATGGTCCGCTCGACCCAGCCAACGTCGCCGGATCGACGACCGTCGAGGCGATGAAGCCGATGGCCAGGTAGATGACGCCAGCTATCAACATGCCCCCAAGGAGGGCGCGAGGAAAAACGCGGACCGGGTCCTGGGTCTCCTCGGCCATGTTGACCGCGTCCTCGAAGCCGAGGAGGGCATAGAAGCCGACGGCGGCGCCGCCGAGGACGGCGAACACGAGGTTGCGGTCTTCCTTGAAGCTGAAGGCGCGGGCGGGATCTCCATCACCGTTCAGCAGCGTCACGATCCCGATCCCAAGGATTAGGAGCAGGCCGCTCAGCTCGACCAGCGTCATGCCGATGTTGACCTTGATTGACTCCGAGATTCCCCGGAAGTTAATCAGGGCGAGCACAAGGATGAAGAGCAGCGCCACGGGCACTTCGGGCACCGAGACGAAGGCTTCCAGGTACCGCCCTGCGAAGGCCCGGGCCACGGCGCTGGACGAAGAGATACCGGAGGCCACCACCGCGAAGGCGACCATAAAGGTGAAGAACGGCATCCGGTAGGCCTTGTGGACGTAGAGGGCGGCCCCGGCAGCGCCCGGAAACTTGGTGACGAGCTCAACGTAGGAGAAGGCGGTGAAGACCGCGAGGGTCATGGCGACGAGGAACGCGAGCCAGATGGCCCCACCTACCTCGCCGGCCACGCCGCCGACGCGGGC
>JALYMD010000123.1 GCA_030773875.1 Chloroflexota bacterium
ACCTTGAACTCGAACTCGGTCTCGTTGCCCATGCGTGACCCTCCTCCCGTCCTCCTGTTTAGGAGCACGGGGGATGCCAGGTCGGCGGCAGGAGCATGCGAGCCGGTAATCGAAACTACCTGATGACTAGCGTGAGCCGCGCGGAGTCGGACGCTACAGCTCCACGGCTCGCCACGCAGCGCGGCAGGGGTTGCCGGCGCACGCCCATAACCCGCGGTCAGTCACGTCGATGACAACGCTGCCGATCGTGCCGTAGTCGAGGTCGCTTTCGAGCGCATGATGTTTGCACACTGACCTGGGGTAGTTGCTGTGGTCCGCGAGGATGCCTTTGACCGTTTCGACGCTCAGGGCGCCCCACTGCGCTTCCGCGAGGCGCTCCACCCGGTTCTGGCGCAGGCGCGAGTTGAGGAGATCGTCATCCCGGTCCAAGTGGGCGAGTTCAGGGCTGACGAAATGGTTGGCATGGGCGAGGAATCCGTTGCCGGCGTGAAGGAGCGCCGAGCGATTCCCGGAAACCTCGACGTCGTAGATGTCTCCTTCGGCGTTGGCGAAGAGGTGGTTGTTCCCGAACCCTCGTGCGGGATCGGTCACGGACCGGATCGCGTCCTCGAGGGTCCGCTGCATGAGGGCGCGCCGGTAGAGTAGAAGCTTGGGAATGCCAACGCGGGCGTCACGGGCGTAGAGCGCATTGCCGACTGATCCCAGACCTGTGGCGTTGAGCCCCTGATGCAGGAGGTAGCCCGCGTAAGTAAAGGCAACAAACGCGGGTGCGGTAGCCGGCTCGGCATGGATGACGTAAGCATAGTCTGCCCATCCGGCAGTGGTATCTTCGTTGTGACCCAGCAGGACGTGCCCGTCAACGCTTCCCGCCGGCGTGACCCCGATCACTGTGCAACCGAACCGGCCCGCGGCCTGGTCCAACTCCTCGGCGGCGTTGTGCGCCATTAATTCCGTGAGCGGGACACCTGACGCCTCGGCCATGCCACGCATCTCGTCCAGGATCTCCGGCGCCTCCCGCTCCGTTGCCTCCAGGTAGAGCACGACGGCGTTGACCATGGCGTCCCACGCGCTGGGACTGGTGCAACCCTCTCTGGTCGCCGCGATCGCTGCCCGGAGTGGTTCCCGCATTTCTGTGCCCACGTCATGGCCGATCTCTCGTGGACTGCCGCCCGTCTTCACCAACGGGATCACTGCCGGGTTCTCCTCTCTTCCCACGACATGGCTGAATCTGTAGGGGCTTTACGTGCTCTCAGGGGTCGGCAAACTCCAGCACGGTCTTCACGCCCCGGCCTGCCGCTTCGGCGATTCGGTGGGCATCATCGAAGCCGCGTAACCGGTCAGTGATCAGGCTGACGGCCAGACCAGGCCACTTGTGCTCGAACTGGCCCAACCGCTGCACGCCGCGGGCGAAGTCCTCCGTAGCGGCATTGACGCTCCCAGCCACGATCTTGTTCCCCAGGACGAGGCTCCGGTCGATCGCGTCGGTTGGAACCAGCCCCTTGTCATCTCCTCCGGTAATGCTCAGCAGCACCAGAACTCCATTGATTCCCAAGGCTTCCATGCCCTCGAACGCCAAAGCACTGGCCCCTGTGCTTTCAAAGATGAGATCGACGTTCGGCAGGGAGTCGCGCAGGTTGGCGAAGGAGATCTGGCGCGTGGAGACGTAGTGAGCGCCGGCCCGCTCGACGATCTCCGCGGCGGAGTTGGGTGCCGGCGTGCGGGCAAGGGTGTAGACCTGAAGACCCTGCTGGCGAAGGAGCAGGGTGCCGAGGATGCCGATTGGCCCGGCGCCGAGAACGACGGCCGTTTCCGGGGTCCAGACGGCGAGGCGGCGCTGAATCAGGACCGCCTGGCGGTACGCTTTCTCGACCACGCTCAACGGTTCAACTAGGACGCCGACCGGTTCCAACTCGACGGGGATGGGGACAAGGTAGCGGACGTTCTCCGTGAAGGACTGCGCCATGTAGCCATGAGCGCCAAGAATGCCCCGCTCGGTATAGTTGCCCCAGAGGCACATATCGACCTGACCGGCGCGGCAGGTCGGACAGCCGTCCGGCCGTCGCACCGTCGCCGTCACCAGATCGCCGGGACGTAGCGTGGTCACGGCTTCGCCGACTGCCTCGACTGCGCCCAAAACCTCGTGCCCAAGGACGAGCTCCTGAGCGCCGGCCGGAGCGGTCCCGAATTTCGTGTTAATGATCTCCGTGTCTGTTCCGCACACCCCGACTCGGCGCACCCGCACCAGCGCCTCATCCGGGCCCGGCCTCGGTTGGGCGAGCTTGGTCACGTGGACGCTCCCGGCCTGGCCCGGATGAACGGCTACTCCCATGATCCCTGCGCCCATGAAGCCTCCTTGAGCATTGCCGCAGCCAGTCGCGCTGTGGACGCCGCGCGGTCAAATCACAAGCTATACGCCCGGCGAAACCTATCGTATACTGGCAGGTACGGGGGCGGCGTGCCCAGGTTGAGTTGCGCGCGCCGCGAGATCGTGAGTACAGAGCGTGCATCTAAGCAGGAAGGTGACGAGGACGCATGAAGGTCGAACTGCGCGATTCCGAGGGGTTTGAGCAGCTCCTGCGGCGATTTACGAAGGGGATCGAGCGTTCCGGGATCATCCGGGAGCACCGGCGGGGTCTCCGGTTCATCAGCGTGCAGGAAGAGAGCCGCGCCAAGCGCCGCAAGGCTGAGCGTCGCCGCCGTCGCAACGCT
>JALYMD010000124.1 GCA_030773875.1 Chloroflexota bacterium
GAGAAGTACTGGCTGCTCTGGTCCCCCGCCATTGCCACCCGGCCGCCGCGCAACCCTGCCGCGCGCACCGTCACCGGCGGGCAGCCCGTCCCCTCGTCGCTGACGGCGTCCGCCCCCAGGGCCGTGAGCGCGTCCAGCAGCGGCGCGATCGGGCGACGGCGCATCCGGGGCACGCCGTCCAGGCGGTAGATTCCGCGTCCCAGCGTCAAGGCGGCACAGAGGAACCGCATCGCCGTCCCGGCGTTGCCGACGAACAGATCCGCCCGCTCCGCGGGAAAGGTGCCGCCGCGGCCCCGGACAGCGAACCGCTCCCCTGCCTCGTCGCTCTCGACCCCGATGCCGAGAGCGTTGAGCGCCTCGGCCATGTAGCGGGTGTCGTCGCTGTGGAGGGCGCCGGTCAACTCGCTCGGCCCATCCGCGAGCGCGGCCACCAGCAGTGCCCGGTTCGTGATGCTCTTGGAGCCCGGCACCCGCACCGTCGCGTCGAGCGGGCGCTCAACTGGGCGCACCTCGATGGCGTCGGGGTAGGGGGCAGCGGTCGCGCTCATCGGATCGTCCTTCGCTTGTCGTCAGGCAACGTAGCCGGCTGTTGTCCAGGGTTTGGATCGACCGTAGAAGGATGGCACGTTAGACCCTCCGCATGACTCGATGGGCTACCTCTCTCACCGGTGTTCGCCAGATCATACCCGCATAGGAGCCGCGGCCTCCGCCCACGGCCGGTGGCGCGGCGTGCTGAGATTCAGTTCCTGCCGGCCGACGGCGCTTCAAATCGCACGTCTCGACGTCGCTGCCGATCCGGAGTCCTGATCCAACCTGCTCCCCCGCCTTGTCTCTCCTCCCAGTTGACTGGCATCCTTGCGGTATTGGCTCTTCGCTTCGACGCCTAAAGGTTCACCACCTTGATGGACCCACGCACCGCCCAGCGCGTCCAGAGCTTCGGCACCTCGGTCTTCACCGAGATGAGCCGCCTCGCGGCGGAGCACGGCGCCGTCAACCTCGGACAGGGGTTCCCGGACTTCGACGGGCCGGACTTCGTGAAGGCGGCGGCGAAGGAGGCCATCGATGCCGGGCGCAACCAGTACGCGCCCTCCCATGGCACGCCGCGACTGCGCGCGGCCATCGCCGCCACCTGGGCCCGCGAGAGCGGTCAGGAGATCGACTCCGACGCGGAGGTGACGGTCACGAGCGGGGCGACGGAGGCGATCTTCGTGGCCTTGCAGGCGTTTCTCGGCCCGGGTGACGAGATCGTCTGCTTCGAGCCCTTCTACGACTCCTATCTCCCGGCGGCGGTGCTGGCCGGCACAACCCTCCGCCCGGTGACCCTTCGGCCGCCGGACTGGAGGTTCGACCCTGAGGAGCTGGCGGCGGCGTTCGGGCCCCGCACCCGGGTACTGCTCCTCAACACGCCCCACAACCCGACCGGCAAGGTCTTCGACCAGGCCGAGTTGGAGATGATCGCCGATTGCTGCCGCGCGCAGGACGTGGTCGCCCTCACCGACGAGGTCTACGATCGGATGGTCTACGACGGCGCCCGTCACCTCTCCCTGGCGACCCTCCCCGGGATGCGGGAGCGGACGGTGACGATCAACAGCACCGGCAAGACCTTTGGCATGACGGGCTGGAAGATCGGCTACGTGATCGCGCCGCCGTCCCTCAGTGCGGCGGTCCGGGCGGTCCACCAGTTTGTCACCTTCGCGACGGCGACGCCCTTCCAGGAGGCGATGGCGACCGCGCTCGAGATCGCGCCCGATCTGGGCTACTACGACCAACTCCAGGCTGAGTACCTGGCGCGGCGGGACCGGTTCCAGGGCGCGCTGGAACGGGCCGGGCTGCCGACCCTGCCCACCGCCGGCAGCTACTTCCTGAACGCGGACATCTCCGGCCTGGGCTTCCCGGACGACGTGGCGTTCTGCCGCTGGCTGACCGCCGACCTCGGCGTGGCCGCGGTCCCGCCCTCCGCCTTCTACGCCGACCGCTCGCGCGCCCCATTGTTGGCCCGCTTCTGCTTCGCGAAAAAGCAAGAGACGCTCGACGCGGCCGGAGAGCGACTGACAGGACTGCGAGAGCGGCGAGAGTGCTCGACGGGGATCAGGTAGCTGTCTCGCTCCATCGACGCGCCGATAGCATTGGGCCGTACTTT
>JALYMD010000125.1 GCA_030773875.1 Chloroflexota bacterium
TCCTCCGCGACCAGATGGAGGAGTTCTTCTTCGGCGAGGACGCCCGGATGCCCGAAGGCTGGGTCCCGGCCGGTGCCGGTGCCGGAGGGGCCAAGGGTGGCGGCGGAGCCAAAGGCGGCGGCGCCCCCGCGCGGAAGAAGTAGCCGCGCCCCTTGTAGGGGTGAGGCACGCCTCGCCCGGTGTCCGGGCGGCTCTCTACCTAACCGCCAGCATAAGGGTCTGTTCGATCTTGAACTCCAGCTTGGCGTGCGCCTCCCACAGCGCGGACTCCGCCTCTGTCGGCGTTTCGGCACGGGCGAAGATGAAGCCGAGATAGCTGGCGCCTTCCGGCAGCGGCACGAGCGGGTGGTTGAGCTTGGCCGTGATCTCCACTCCGGTGACACCCGGCACCCGTACCGCCTCCTCCTGGCCTCGAACGGCGCGCAGCAGTCCTGCCTTCGGAATCGGGATCATCATCACCCCGGCGGCCTCGCCAACCCGCTCCGTCGACGGCAACGGCAGCCCAACCGCGTGACGCAGGATCAACTCCTCCAAGCCTATCCCGGTGCCGAACTCCAGCACGCTGCCGCAGAGCCCGCCGATCGAGCGGCCGGCCAACTCGATAAGCCAGACACCTTCGTCGTTGATCCGCAGTTCGGCGTGGACCGGCCCCTCGCGCAGGCCGATCGCCGCCGCAGCCTCGGCGGTGCAAGCCGCGATGGCAGCTTGGGTAGCGACCGGCAGGCGGGACGGGGTCACGTAGATCGTCTCTTCGAAGTATGGTCCCTCCAGGGGATCCGGCTTGTCGAAGAGGGCCAGCACCCGCAGCTCTCCGCCGGTCAGCAAGCCTTCCAACGCCACCTCGACGCCCGGCAGATACTGCTCCACCAGCAGCGAGGAGTCCTCCAGTCCGTAGCCCTCCGCCATCAACAGCCGCCGGGTCCGCTCGAAGGCGGCCGCGAACTCGGCAGGGTTGTCGGCGCGGATGACGCCCCGGCTGCCGGAGAGACGAAGCGGCTTCACCACGCACGGATAGATCACTTCCGCCGCGAGCACGACGGGGTCGGCTGCGAGCGGGACACGGCGGTACGCGGGAACCGGCACGCCGGCCGCGGCGAGCCGCTCTCGCATGACGAACTTGTCCCGCGCCGCAAGTGCGGAGGCCGGGTCGTTGTGGGGCAGCCCGAGCGCGGCGCTGGCGGTGGCTGCAACGAGGGTGGCGCTGTCGTCCACCGAGAGAATCGCCGCGACCGGATGCTCCCGCACCTCAGCGACGAGGCGAGCCGCAGCCTCCTCCGGTCGAGTGAAGTCGAGCCCGAGGGCCACATGCCAATAGTCGGCGAGGGTCTCCGGCAGGTCGATCGCCTGCACGACCTCTAACCCCAGCCGTTCTGCCGCGCCGAGGAACGCCCCCGCGCGGTAGGTGGCCGGGCTCATCAGAAGGACGACCTTCGAGCGACCTTCCGGCGACATCCCGTCGGACGAGTCGGTGGTCAACCGAGAGGTGTGATCTTCACTCATCGGGCCGGGTGCCGTCACTGGGGATTGCTGGGGAGAGACCATGCCGGGATGTCCTATGGTGCGGGCAGGATCGACGCTGTGGGGAAGGTGCAGGTCTGCAGGTCTACTGGCCGGCCCTGTGTGCGACCCCACCCGTGGTCACGGGCAGGGCCGCGCGGGAGGCTACATGGTGGTGGAAGCGGGTTCCTCGGTGCGGAGCGGCTGGGCCTGGGCGGAACCACGCCCGAGGCTGCAGACGACGGTGGTGTAGATACCGCCCCGGCCGTCGGAACTGACAGAGATGTTGCGGACGCGAAGGTTGGCGTAGGGGGTGGCCGAGCGGTCCTTGCCGAGCCAGGTGTTGACCTTGTCCATCGCCCCGCCTGGGTCATCAGCGGCGTTGGCGCTGTGGAACAAGAACACCCGGGTGTCCCCGGCGGCGAGGTCGATCATCGTCGGTCTCCTGTGATGCCCGAGCCGGCCACGTACCTCGTGGACGCGACCCAGCGCGTTCGACGACGAGTATAACGGCCGGCAGACGGTGGGATGCTGGGAAGACTGGCGCCCGTATGATGTGGGGTGTCAGGGGTGCGAGAACGGCGAAGGCGGGACGGGTGGGGATGAGGATTCTGGTGGTGGGTGGGGGCGGGCGCGAGCATGCCTTGGTCTGGAAACTGGCCCAAAGCCCAAAGGTCGGCGCACTCTTCTGCGCGCCGGGCAACGCGGGCACCGCTGCGCTTGCTGAGCCGGTACCAGCTGCTGACCTGAAGGACCTCGTTGCTGCCGCGACGCGACTGCGGGCCGATCTCGTGGTGGTGGGGCCGGAGGCACCGCTCGCCGCCGGCCTCGCCGATCGACTCACCGACGCCGGGGTGCCGGTCTTTGGGCCAGCCGCGGCCGCCGCCCGGATTGAGAGCAGCAAGGCCTGGGCGAAGGAGGTGATGGCCGAAGCCGGGGTGCCTACCGCGCGCGCCGTGATCGTCGACCGACTGGACGCGGCCAGGGATGCACTCGCGGACTTCGCCTTCCCGATGGTGGTGAAGGCGGACGGCCTCGCTGCCGGCAAGGGAGTGGTGATCGCGGAAAGTCGCGCCGACGCCGAGGCGGCTCTGACCTCCATGCTACTGGACCGGACGTTCGGCGCTGCCGGGGGCAGGGTGGTGCTTGAGGAGCACCTCACGGGTCGCGAAGTCTCCGTCCTCGCCCTCACCGACGGCGAGACGGTCCTGCCGCTGCCCCCGGCCTGCGACTACAAGCGCGCCTACGACAATGATCGTGGCCCAAACACCGGCGGCATGGGCGCCTACGCCCCCGTCCCGGTCATGGACGGCGCCCTGCTACAGACCGTGATCGGCTCCATCCTGGAACCGACCGTCCGGGCTCTGACCGCGAGGGGCACTCCCCTCCGGGGCGTCCTCTACGCTGGGCTGATGCTCACCGCGAACGGCCCCCAGGTGTTGGAGTTCAACGCCCGCTTCGGCGATCCGGAGACCCAGGTCGTCTTGCCCCTCCTGGATGCCGACCTGGCCGGGCTACTGGCCGCCGTCGCCGGGGGCGATCTCAAGGCCGTCCCGCCTCAACCCCCGCCAACCAGCGCCGCGGTCGGGGTGGTCCTTGCGGCTGGCGGCTACCCAGGCCAGTACCAGACGGGCCTACCGATCGAGGGTTTGGAGGACGTACCGGAGGACGTGCTTGTCTTCCATGCAGGGACGCAACTGGACGACTATGGGCGCGTCGTCACGGCCGGCGGGCGGGTGCTCACCGTCGTGGGTCGCAGCACTGATTTGGCTTCAGCCCGCGACCGTGCTTACGCCGGCGCTGATGCCATCTCCTTCCCGGACCTTCAGCTTCGGCGCGACATTGCCCTGCGCGAGATCGTGCCTCAGGGACCTATGGTCGTTGGAGAGCCCGAAGCGGAAGGAGGCTAGGCCAGCGCGAGCCGCGCGCACGGAACGTGCCGATCGATCCCGCATCCCTACCGCGTTTTCACCGCCCTAGCGACCGCGGACCGATGGGCCGCGTGCTCCACCTCGTCGTTCAGCGGGGGCAGATCGACATCGCCGTGGCGGCGGCGCAGCCCGGCGGTGAGGAGCCAATCGGCGAGCACGGGGTTCTTGGGCAGCAACGAGCCATGCAGGTAGCAGCCGACGGCGTGACGGTAGACCGCCCCCTCGGTGCCGTCCCGTCCGTTGTTGCCGCGCCCGACCCGGACTCGCCCAAGCGGGCGGGCGTCGGACCCGAGGTGAGTGAGGCCGCTATGGTTCTCGAACCCAACCAACTCGCCGTGCTCGTCGGAGTCAACGACGGCGTTGCCGATGAACCGCTCCGGCCCGGCTTCGGAAACCAGATCGAAGAGGCCGATGCCCGGCAGCGGCGGGGCGTCATGCGGGCGGTACTCGTGGCCGAGCAACTGGTAGCCGCCGCAGACCGCGAGAAGCGCCGCGCCATCCTCGACGGCGGTCTTGATCGCCTCGCCCTTCGCCCCCTGCAGGTCGGCGGAGACGGCGATCTGCTCCTGGTCCTGGCCACCACCGAAGAAGAAGACGTCGACCCCGTCCGGGATCGGCTCCCCGAGCCCAATCTCCGTCACGGTCGGCTCAATGCCGCGCCAGCGCGCTCGCTGCGCCAGGGCCAGCACATTGCCGCGGTCGCCATAGATGTTCATCTTGGCCCCGTAGAGCCAGCCAATGGTCAGGTTCATCCCGTTGCTCCAGGCCGCGACGTCGGACAGATCATAGGGGCGCTGCTTGCTGCGCCCGCCTCAGGCTGATGGTCCTCAACACGGTGCTCACAAATCCAGGCGCAGCAAGCGGCGCCGTCCACTTCTCGCCGCCGCCATTCGGTCTATTGCCGCCAAAACGTCTCCACCGCCCCGAGGCTCGCCAGGATCCGGCGCAGCTCCAGCATCGCGGTGTACGTGGGCAGGACGTAGGCCGTGCCACCCGCCGGCACCGCATCGACGAACGCCTCCAGGGCAGCTCGCAGGTCGGCGTCGAGTGGGCGGAGACGGTCGGCGGAGAGGCCGGCGTACTTGAGGCGGTTCGCCATATCGGCCCCGCGCAAGCCCGTGGTGCTGAGCGGCGCGGTACCTTCGGCCAGTAACTCAAAATCGACATCCCAGAGCCAGGAGACATCGCGCCCGTCAGCGGCCAGGTCGTTGATCGCGATGAGCGTAGGCACCGTCAGGCCGCCGCCGGCCGAAGTCAGCATCCGCAAGACCTCATTGAAGCCGACCGGGTTCTTGACGAGCGCCAGCGTCAACGTTCGCCCGCGGAAAGCGACCCGCTCGATCCGCCCAAAGGCCGCCCGGAACGCCCCGAGCGCCCGGGCAGTCGTCGCGTCCGGCACGCCGAGCGCTCGTGCGGCGGCGACGGCAGCAACCACGTTGTAGGCGTTGTAAAGGCCCGGCACACCGACGGCCAGGGGCACATCACGCCCCGGCTGGCCTGCCATGCCGACCGTGACCTCCAGCGATTCCACCTCGTGCAGGATGATCTCCCGCCCGACGATGTCGAGGGGCGGCCGCGCCGCGCCGCAGTTGGGGCAGCGCCAGTCTCCGAGGTGGGAGACGTAGAGCGCGTCGTACACCAGGTCGGCACCGCACCGGCGGCAGGTCGCCGCATCCGCCGCGTGCGGTAGGACTTCCAGCCGGTGACGCCGTTCGTCGAGCCCAAAGGTGATCCGCCGCACCGGCAGCCCTTCGGTCATCTCGGCCAGCGCCGGGTCGTCAGCGTTGACCACCACGGCCGTGTCGGGAGGGACCCGCTCCAGCGCTGCTCGCCAGCGGGTGCCGATGGTGTTCAACTCGCCGTAGCGGTCGAGTTGGTCTCGAAACAGGTTGTTCAGCAGGATCACCCGCGGGGCGACCAGCCGGACGATCTCCGGGAAGGCCGCCTCGTCCGTCTCGATCACCCCGATGTCACCCCGTGGATCACCGGCTAACGACGCTTGGGCCGCGAAGGCCGCCGCGACGCCGCGGACCAGATTGGAGCCGGAGCGGTTGTGGACAACCCGGCAGTTATCCGCTTCCAGGATGTCCGCGAGCATCCGGGAGACGGTAGTCTTGCCGTTGGTGCCGGCGACCACCACCGAGCCCCGCTCAAGCCGCCCGGCCAGCTTCGTCAGTAGGTCCGGATCGATCCGATCCGCGAGGAGACCCGGTGCAGCGGTGCCGCCTCCACGACCAAGCTTCTGGATGCCGGCAGAGGCGAGCTTCGCCGCCGCCAGGGCAGCGCCCAACCGGACCCGGGGCAGAACGCCAGCACCCGTGCTGCTAGGACGCATCGGCCAGGATCACGGTGACGACCTTGAGATCCTCGAAGTTGGTGTAGGGCAGCACCTC
>JALYMD010000126.1 GCA_030773875.1 Chloroflexota bacterium
GACGGCGACGATCCCGGAGGATGCGAAGCCGGGGACGTACGAGTTCATCTGCAACATCCCGGGGCATGCTCCCGCTGGGATGGTCGGGACCCTCACCGTCCAGTAGATCCTCGGTCGACACGGAGGACAACGCGATGCTCATCCGGAACCTTGCGGACTATGGCGTGCTGGCGGACACGATTGAGGTTGTCCTGGCGGTTGTCCTTATGCTCGGCGGTATCTTTATCACCCACCGTGTCCAGGTCTGGGCGGACCGCGCTGGCGAGCATCCGGGCGCCGTAAACACTGGCCTCGGCGGAGCTGCCGATCGCACAGAGGAGCACACCTTCCGCCGCTAGGACCGGCAGACACCCAGCTTCCCGCCATCATTGAACCCGGCCCGGGCCTCGCCTCGGCCGGGTTCCCATGTCCAGGTCCCCCGTTACCCTAGGGAGCAGGTACTGATGCCAACGAGCCCTACCGCAACGAAGACCTATCTATGGTGCGACACCTGCCGTCGCAGCTACGCCCACATCGACCTCGTCAATGGCGCCTGTCCGGTGTGCCACGGGTCCGTACGGGAGATGAGCCGGCTCTCCGCCATCGTTCGCGGCCTCATGGCCAACGAACTGGTCGCGTCCGACATCCGCACGAAGCACCGTCAGCTCCTGCGCTTGATCTGGACTCAAAACGGCATGGGCGAGCGCTACTACCGGGTGCTGTCGCCTGATCTCCCCTACAACCGTTTCGAAGCCCGCGTCACGGAGCTCCTCTGCCAGGGAGCTGAGGAAGGCTGGGTCCGTTTCGTGATCCCCCCTGCACCAACCGGGGACGAAACCGCCTATCGCGTCGAGTTTCAGGACGAGGAGCGCTTCGTGCTCGAACTGGAAGCGCTGATGGCTGAGCAGCCAGCAAAGCCCCGCCGAGGTCGCCGGGGCGCGAAGGACTCCTAACCAGCATCAGGTCAACCCGCCCCACGAGGAAGGCTTGTACACTCGATTGGCGAGGTCAGGTGATCGGTCAGAGGTGCAACAACGGGCGAGGCGAACCGAGGAGGGGACGGGATGGCCAAACCGACGTATCAAGTGACCAACGAGCGCACGGGCGCCATCTTCGCGACCACTGTCCGACAGGCGGAAGGCGCGTGGGGCAATTTCCGCGGGTTAATGCTCAAGAAAAGCATGCCAGACGGCCATGGCCTCCTCTTCCGTCCCGCCCGAGGCATCCATACCCACTTCATGCGCTTTCCGATCGATCTCGTCTTCCTCGATGGGGAAGACCGGGTGTCTAAGATCCGGGAGGCAATGCCCCCCTGGCGCTTTGATTTCACGAGCGCCGCCGGCGTAATCGAGATGAATCCGGGCGCGGCCCGAGCCGCTGGCGTCCAACCCGGCGATCAGCTTCGCTTCGACCCAATCGAGGCCAGCAGCTAGCTAAACCACCGCATTCGTCCGCCTTGCGCGGGAGGGCCACGTTCGACCGACGCCGTTCACCTCCGCGATGGGAGCGCCAGACAACCATGACCCCGTCTCCACCCAACACTCATTCAAGGCCCGCCCCGCCTGCTCCTCCTCCGTCGGCAGCGAGCGCCTCCCAGGAAAGCGTTGCCGCTTACGCCGCGGCGGTTGCCTCCGCCGATCCAACCCCCGGGGGCGGTAGTGCCGTTGCCGTGACGGGTGCCCTCGCGGCCGCCCTCGCCGCGATGGTCTGCAACCACACCATCGGCCGCCCTGCCTACGCCGGCGCGGACGAGGCCCTCACCCGCGCCCGTTCCCGGGCCGACGCCCTCCGCGCCCACCTCCTCGATCTCGCCGCCGACGACGAAGCGGCTTATGGCGGCTACGTCGCCGCCACGTCTCTACCACGATCCACCGAGGCCGAAAAGGCGAGCCGCCGCGCCGCGATGCAAGACGCCCTGGTCGCCGCCGCTGACGTTCCCCTCGCCGTCGCCGTCGCCTGCGCCGACCTCCTCGCCCTCCTCGAACCCGTGGCCGCCCTCGGCAACAAGCACCTGCTCTCGGATGTCACCGTGGCCGCCCTCCTCGCAGAGGCCGCCCTGCGCGGAGCCACCACCAACGTCCGTGTCAACGCCGACCAGATGCGCGACCCCGACCGCGCCGCCCACTACCGCGGCCGCATCGCCGAGCTCGAAGCCACTGCCGACACGGCAGCCCCAAAGATCCACGCCGCCGCCAACCGGGATCGGTAGGGGCG
>JALYMD010000127.1 GCA_030773875.1 Chloroflexota bacterium
CGATGGCGGCCATCGGCAACGCGGCCACGAGCAGCCCGATGATCGCCACCACGATGTCAATGGTCCGCTTGACCACATAGCTCCCGCCGCGGATCGAGGCATCCCTGAATCCAATCAGGGGCACCCCAGCGACCTCGCCGATGTCCACCCGGTCCAGGGCAAGCTGAAACAGATCGGGCACCACTTTGAACGGGACACCGCAGGCCCGGCACCGATCCACGGCGGCAAGGACTCGGTCCTGCGCCTCGGCCGGAAGCGCGACGATCACCTCGTCGATCCGCCGGTTGGCGACAATGTCGCTCAGGGCGTCCGGGGTCCCAAGGTATTCGGCACTGCTGACCCGATGCTCAGTAGCGAGAGCCAAATCTGCCCCGCGTTGGTCGTCGACAAAGCCGACCAGCCGGCAGCCGAGGGCCGGTTGTCCGAGCATGGCCCGCATCACGCGTCGCCCCGTGGGCCCCGCCCCGACCACCAGCACCCGGTCCACCGCGATCCCGCGCTTCCAAAACCAGTGCCGGGCGCGGCGCATGAGAATGCGCTTTCCGAGCAGGAAGGCGATGGCGCACAACCAGGCATACAGAAAGACCAGGCGAGACGGGGAGAAGCGCAAGAAGTACGCAGGGAGGATGACTCCGGCCATGGCGGTCGTCAGCCCGCCCGTAACCATCGAGGCTTCGTCAAGGAATCCGGTCCAGCGGGGCAACCGGTAGACGCCGCGAATGAGAAAGACGGCCACCGTCAACGCAACGAAGAGCGCTGCCCGCCCGTGGAAGGTCGCGAAGGGCTGCCAATCCGCCCGCCGAATGGGGCCACCCACCTCCAGCTCATAGCGGAGAAGGTACGCTACCCAAAACGCCATCCAAACGAGCGCGGTGTCGGTGAGCACGTTGCCGAAGCGGCGACCAGCCTGAAGCCACGCCGAGACAGCCTGACGAGTCCGGGGCGAGCGCATGGCGCGGACGCCAGTGAGTGTTTGCGTTGATTGCACCGGCGCACCCTAGTGTGTGGAGTCAGTCGCGACGCCGGACCGCGCCGGCGGACACTGTCCACCCCAAGCGACGCACCGTCGCGTGTCCGGTTAATAGTACCGCGCCGGGGTCCGGACGTACACTATTGAAGCGATCCATGACGTAACGTGAGCCAGTCGGAGCGGGCGAGCCTGCTTCCCCGGCGGTGCTATCATCACCGTATGGCTCCCACCGACCGACCGGTCCCAGAAGGCATGCGGCCCCCCTCTGACCCTGATGCGTCGAGCGCGGATCACCAGCGGCTCTGGACCCCCTGGCGGATGCGCTACGTCGGCGGCGCCACCAAGGAGTCCGGCTGCGTCTTCTGTAGCCGCCTGGCAGGCGAGGACGACGTGGACGCCCTCATCCTCCACCGAAGTCCGCGCGCCTTTCTCATCCTGAACCGCTACCCCTACAACACGGGACACCTGATGGTGATTCCCAACGACCATGTCCCCGATTTCGAAAGCCTCGATCCGAGCGCCGTGACTGGACTTGCCGCACTGCTGCCGGCAGTCACTCGTGCTCTCCGTCGCGCCCTGGGTTGCGACGGCTTCAATATTGGCGTCAACGTCGGGGCCGTGGCGGGCGCCGGTGTCGCGGCGCATCTCCACCAGCATGTGGTCCCGCGCTGGCTGGGCGACGCCAACTTCATGCCGATCCTGGCCTCGACGATGGTGCTCCCGGAGCTGATCCCGGTGACCTATGCCAAGCTCCGTGCCGAGCTAGAGCGGGAGCTCTCCCCGATCCATGACGACAGCCCCGGCACGGCCAACCCTGGCACCGTGAGAATCTGCCTATTCGGCAGAGACGATACCGAGGTCCTGCTCGTCGGCCCCTCGACCGCCAGCCGCCTGCCCGTCGCCACCGCGCAGGCGGACGAACCCCTGTGGCGCGCCACGCTCCGAACCCTGGATGCGCCGGGGGCGGAGCTTGCCGGTTGGGCCGGTCATCGTCGGGCTGAGGGCAGAGAACCATCGGCTCTTGCCTTCCGTGCCCCCGACATGGTCCTCTCAGAAGCAGCGGCCCGTCTCCAGGCTCGCTGGGTCCCCATCGGCACCGCCGAGACATCGCTCGCGTCCGAGAGCGATCGCGCGGTGCTCCGCAACGCACTAGCCCAGTTGGCACCAAGCATCGAGACGCCGTAGTAGCCGCTTCAGCGACTGGTCGCCCGCTCCACCTGGGCCCTCACCACCGGTCGTTTCCAGCCGATTCTCTCCGTCTCGATTCCCCGAATGAGCGCGGCCTATAATCCTCGCGGTCCGCCGCGCCGTGCGACGTGACGAGATGCGCCATGCGCAGGGGGAGACAACGTGGCCGGTGCCGATATCCGGCGCTTCTCGGTGGACCGGCGGGGCCAGGCGCTCAACGTCCTTCTCGGCATTGTCAGCGGTGCCCTGCTCGTTCTCGCCGACACGCTGCTCCACCCGACAGTCATCCTGCCCCTCTTTGTGTCGGAGCTGACCGACACCTATGCCCTGATCGGCCTCGTGCCCGCTATCGCGGCTGGGGCGTGGTTTCTCCCCCAGATCCTGGCAAGTGTCGTGGTCCGGGGCCGTCGGCGTCTGCCATGGGCCACCGGTGCTTCGGTTGTCCGGACCGCGGCGGTCGCGTTGCTCGCGTACGTCGGGTACCGCGCCGACGGACTGAGCGATGCGCAACTCCTGCGCTCGTTCTTCATCTGTTATCTAGCCTATGTCCTCGCCTCCGGGTTCGCGACTGCACCCACGAACGATGTCCTCGTTAAAGCAGTTGCGGGTGAGCGGCGGGGCCGATTCTTTGCCCAACGTGCCCTCTGGACCGGTCTCCTCGCCGTTGCCGCCGGGGTCGTGGTGCGAGCGGTGCTCGGGGGGGGACCGGCCTTTCCTCGCAACTACACGCTTCTCTTCGTGGCCGCCGCAGCGGCGTTGACCGCCTCCACCTTCTTCCAGGCCCGGATCCGCGAGCCCATCCGGATGGGAAGCGGTGCCCCGGGACGCGGCCGCGGATTGAGGCGAGCAGATCTCTTTCTCGCCGATCCGAATCTGCGCCGGTTCCTGCTCTTCCGGGTGGTGCTCTCGCTCGCGGCAGTGGCAGACCCGTTCTACGTGGTCTACGCACGGCGGGAGCTAGGAGCGTCAGGTCAGGTGATCGGACTCTACCTGTTGGCGCTCGTGCTGGCCCAGCTTCTCCTGAGGCCGTTGTGGCGCGAACTTGATCGGCGCCAGGGCAGTAAGGCTGTGCTCCAGATCAGCGCCCTCGTCCGCCTGCTCGTGCCACTCGTCGCCCTCATCCTGCCCTACGTCGCCGATACCCCGCTCTACCAGGACCGGGTCAACGACGATCGGATACTCAGCTACGGGTTCGCCGCCGTGTTCGTTGCCTACGGTGTAGCCCTCGCGGGCCAGATCCAGGGCAACTTTGCCCACCTCTTCGCCATTGCGCCGGACGAGTCACGCCGCGGCTACGTAGCGTTGGCCAACCTCCTCCTGGCCCCGATCGCCTTCGTGACGGTTCTCGGGGGCGCCGTGATCGAGCGGTACGGCTTCGACCGTGCGTTCCTGGTGGCCACTCTAGCCAGCCTCGTCGCCGTCTTCGCCAGCGGCGCGCTCACTGACACTCACGTCCGCACGCGCCCCACCGCTGAGGCATGGCGCCTCCGGCGGGCGCAGTTGTAGCCTCCCGGCCCGACCTGCAAACCAGGGCGGGTGCAGGTCTGTCCTACGTGGTTCGCGGACCTGCCGCTACAACAGACGCGGGAACAGCACCGACGAACTGGGTAAAGTTCGCGACAAAGGCGGTCGCCAGTCGCTGCGCCTGCGCGTCGTAGGCCTCAGCGTCCTCCCACGTTGAGCGGGACCGGAGTAGTTCTGCCGGGACTCCCGGTACGACAGTCGGGACGGCCACGCCGAAGACCGGATCGGTCTCGGTTGGAACGGCATCCAGGTCACCAGAGAGGATCGCGCGCACGATGGACCGGGTGTGGGCGATGGAGATTCGCTCGCCGACGCCGTAGGGCCCGCCGCTCCAGCCCGTATTGACCAGCCAGACCGAGGGAGAGTGCCGTCGGATGCGCTCGCCCAGCAACTCCGCGTACCGCGTCGGGGGGAGCGACAGGAACGGCGATCCAAAGCAGGCCGAGAAGGTCGTCTCTGGCTCTGTGACGCCGCGCTCGGTGCCGGCCAGCTTAGAGGTGTACCCCGAGAGGTAGTGGTACATCGCCTGGTCCGGGGTCAACCGGGCCACGGGTGGCAGCACGCCGAAGGCATCGGCCGTCAACATCACGATCTGCGCAGGGTGCCCCCCCAGCCCGTGCGGGGAAGCGTGCGGCAACGAGGAGAGCGGGAAGGCTGCCCGAGTGTTTTCCGTCTGGCTGTCGTCGTCGAACCGGGGGTGCCGCGTCTCCGGGTCGAGCACAACGTTCTCTAGTACCGTGCCGAAGCGCTGTGCAGCGGCGTAGATCTCCGGCTCCGCCGTGGCCGAGAGGCCGATGGTTTTGGCGTAGGAGCCGCCCTCAAAGTTGAAGATTCCGGCGTCGGTCCAGCCATGCTCATCGTCGCCGATCAGGGTCCGCGTGGGGTCCACGGAGAGCGTCGTCTTGCCCGTGCCGGAAAGGCCGAAGAAGAGCGCGACGCTGCCGTCCGCGCCGGCGTTCGCCGAGCAGTGCATCGTGGCCACGCCCTGCCGCGGCAGCAAGTACTGGAGCACGCCGAAGATCGACTTCTTAATCTCGCCCGCGTACCCCGTCCCGGCGATCAGGATCATTCGGCGAGCGAGGTTGACGACGATCGCCGTCTCCGTCCGAGTATTCTCCCGATCAGGGTCCGCGGTAAGCGTCGGGGCGTGCAGGATCGTGAATCCCGCCGCCTCGTCGGACGGCGCACGCTGGTCGGACGGGGACGGCTCGATGAACAGGTTGCGAGCAAACAGCGCACACCAGGCCTGCTCTGTCACCACGCGGACCGGCAGGCGGTAGGCCGGGTCCGCGCAGGCGTACAGGTTCTGGACGAAGACCTCTCGACCCGCGAGATGGTCCGTGATCCGCCGGTGAAGCCGCTCGAAGTCTTCTTCCGCCAAGGGCTGGTTCACCGGGCCCCACCAGACCTCGTCCTGCGACGACGCCTCTTGTACCACGAAGCGGTCCTGCGGAGACCGGCCGGTGTGGACCCCGGTCTCGACCGCAAGCGCGCCCGATTCCACGAGCTGCCCCTCGCCACGCCGCAGCGCGTGCTCGTAGAGCTGCGCCCGGCCCTGGTCCTGGTGCGCCTTGGAGAAGCGGGCTGCCCGGTCCTG
>JALYMD010000128.1 GCA_030773875.1 Chloroflexota bacterium
AGGTGGCGCCTCCGGAGATCATCGGCATCGGCCCAGGGTTCGCCTGGTTCAGGATCGGGATCCCGATCTTCGCCGCGCCGGAGTTGAAGGTGCCAATGTAGACCATCGCGTCGGGGTCGTTGATCGCGCGGTTGGCGTTCTCGGACTCCTTGCCAGCGTCCCAGGCGCCCTGGTTCGCCGCGATCCCGTCGTCCAGCGCCTCGTAGGTGATGGCGAAGCCGCCGGCGGCGTTGCCCCGGTCCTCCAGCGCCATCTTGATCGCCTCGACGGAGTCGCCGCCGATCTTCTCTGAGGACCCGGTCAACGGGAACGAGGAGTAGATCTTGATCGTGCCCTTGCTGGTGTCGGTGATGTGCTCGATGCCCGGGACGCCAATCTCAGCCGCAGTGGCCGGCCCACCACCGGCCGCCGGGGAAGCGTCTTGCGCACTCGCCGGGGCCACCTTCGCTAGCGCCCCACCAATGGAGGTAGCGGAAGCGCCGAGCGCCACCGCCCGAACGAGGAAGGTGCGCCGGTCGATCCGGCCACTGGCGAGCTTCTCTACGAGATCGTTGAACCGTCCGTCCACGCTGAGTCTCCTCCGTCGTCGTCCCACGCCAGCGCCGCCGCCGACGTCTGGATCACCAAGCGGTGGCCCAACCGAAGCCCAACAGAACCCCGCCGACTGGGATCTCGCGTTCCGGGCGCAAGCGCTCGAACGCAGCGGGGGCGGCCGGCACGCCTCACGCGAACCGAACCACGCACTGACCTCCTGTCACCAATTGATTCTGGCGCGGGAGCATAGCGGAGCCTTTCCCAAGATGTCAAACCGCCCGTTGCCCTGCAACTGCCACATGAGATGGACCAGCCGAATATCCCCCGCGCACCGCGTCGGTCCCTGACGCACCCCCGCCCCTCGGCCATTGAACCGGTAGAATCGTCCCGATCTAACGCGGGTTCAGAACATCCATGGCCACCGAATACGACGGGTGCGACATTCCCGTGGGACGCGACTGCTGAAGCACCGGACGGAACAGCCCTGTGACCTTGAGTACCTCACCGCGGCCTGACAGCGCTCGCCTTGATGTACCTCACCGCGCCGATATCGTCGTCATCGGTGGCGGCATCGTCGGCGCGGCGAGCGCATTCTTCCTTAGGCAGGCAGGACTCCATCCCGTCCTTGTCGAGCGCGCCCCCGCCCTCGGCACGGCCACCACCGCCGCCTCCGCCCATAGCGTCCGGGCTCAGTTCACCGAACCTGAGAACATCGCGATGATGCTGGAAAGCCTACGCGTCTTTGACCGCTTTTCCGAAACGCTAGGCCTGCCGGCCGCCGAGGCCGACATCAAGTTCATCCGCCAGGGCTACCTCTTCGCGTCCACCCATCCGGATGCGCCAGCCACCTTCGCCGCCCGCGTCGCGGCTCAACACGCTCTCGGCTTGGACGATGTGGTTTGCCTGGATGGCGACGAGGCCCGCGCCCAATTCCCATGGCTTGCGTCCACGATCACCGCCGCCACCTTCCGTGCCGCCGACGGCTGGCTCGACGGCTGCCGGGCCACGGAGTGCTTTGCCCGCGCCTCGGCCGCTCCCCTCCTGCTCGGGACGGAGGTGCTGACGATCGAGCGGGACCGTGGTCGGGTCAGCGGGGTGCGCACCTCCCGGGGCCGCATTGCCACCGAACACGTGGTCCTCGCCACTGGTCCATTCACGGGGACGCTGGCCGGCGAGAAGCTGCCGATCACGCTGTTGCGCCGCAACCGCCTCGTCGTCGCACCCCGCCCGGATATTCCCCCGGACGCGCCCATGACCATCGATGCCGATACCGGGGCTCACTGGCGTCCCCACCAGGGCGGCGCTCTTCTCGCCTGGGCGAGACCGGAACCGGCTTCGCCTCCCCTTCACCCCGTCCCACCGGACCCGGCATTCCCGGATCTGATCCTTCGGGATCCAGACGGGGTCGGGCGCCTGACGCCGTTCTGGCGAGACCTCGGCTCGGACCTGAAAGCGGAGGATCTCGCTCTCACGGCCGGTCAATACACTGTCACCCCGGACCACAAACCCCTTATCGGCCCCGCCGCCGGGACGGAGGGCCTTTGGCTCCATACCGGCTACAGCGGGCACGGGATCATGGGAAGTCCAGCCGGTGCTCGTCTCCTCGCGGATCTTCTCGCCGGCAGGGTGCTCGACGAGGAGAACCCGTTCCGACCGGGTCGATTCGCCGCCCACACCCCTCCGAAAACCACCGAGCGGGCCATCCTCTAGCTCGGTGTCCCGGCTCCATCCTGAGCCCTATCATCCCCTCCCTCCCGGCTCCTCCTCTCCTCGGCTGGCCGGGATGCTGGCACGGCGGCTGCAAGGGTGAACGGATCGACTGGACACGGCGGAAAGCCCGGTGACGATGTTGAGCATGCAGGCGGACGAGGCGAGATGGCAGACGGGAGACTAGACGACGAAGCCGACGACCAGCGACCTGACCTTGTCGATGCACCGCCCAGCAGTGAGGACATCCCCGCCGCGCGGCAGGACCCTGGCGTCTTCCGGGGTCTGGAACGCTACCTCGCCTCGGGGATCGG
>JALYMD010000129.1 GCA_030773875.1 Chloroflexota bacterium
GTTCGTCATGTAGATCTCGCCGCTCTCGCTCTCGCCGGCACCGGTGGCGAAGAGCGTGGTGTCGAGCAACTCCTGGTACTGCCAGTTGCCGTCATCACCCCGGGCGACGCCCCAGATGCGGCCCGAGCAGAAGTCAGAGTTGAAGTGGATGCCGTTCAGGCTTGGCGACTCCTGGCCCCGGTAGACGCCCATGGCGATCACCGTGCAGCCGCCGGCCTCCTGGTCGATGTGGGAGTACTCCGCCACCGGCAGGACCCCGACTTTCGGGCAGTTGGGGTCCAACGAGTTGGGGAAACAGTGAGATCCCTGGAGGAACTTCCAGCCGTAGTTCCAGCCGCCGCTGCCGGCCGGCTCGAAGTCGATCTCTTCCCAGAAGTTCTGCCCGACATCGCCGATCCACATGTCACCGGTCTGTCGGTCAAAGCTGAACTGCCATGGATTGCGAAGCCCGTAGCCCCAAATCTCGGGCAACGCGTCCGGGTGCAGGCGGGCGAAGGCGTCCTCCGCCTCGTTCCCCTGAAGACCGAAGAGGTTGATCGGGATGTCACCCTGCGCGAACGGGTTGTCGAGCGGAATGGTGTAGGCCCTGCCGCCGACCAGGGCTGAGGCGCTAGCTTGCCCCGTGGCCACCGCCACCGCGGGGCTGACATCGATGCGCAGCATCTTGCCGAGGTGGGTGCTGAGATCCTGCCCGGCATCGAGCGGATCGCCCTCGAGGCCGCCGTCGCCGTGCCCAATGTAGAGGTAGCCGTCCGGCCCGAAGTGGATGTCACCGCCCAGGTGGTTCGGGTAGGGGGTAGGACGCGTGCTGATGATGATGGCGCTGTTGGGGTCGGCCTTGTTCGGGTCGTCGGCCGACACCCTGTACTGCACGGTGACAAGGTCGCCGCTGCGGAGCAGGTTCGTGGAGTTGGTGTAGAAGAGCCCGTTGTTCTTGAAGTCCGGGTGGAACGCCATTCCGAGCAAACCCTGCTCCAGGAAGGCGTACATCACGGCGTTGGCCCCCTGGGGGTCGGTCAGGTCGAGAAACGGCTCCGGCAGCAGTTGACCGTTAGCATCGACGATCCGGACCGTGCCTCCGCGCTCAAGCACAAAGATGCGGCCAGTGCCGTCGTTCGGAGACACGACGTTGACTGGGTCCGTCAGGCCATCGGCCACCTTCACAAGCTGGACCTGGGGATCGCCGGGAAGGTCACCGCCGGGCTGGGCCACCTGCGAAGGGTAGAAGGTGTACTGGCCGGGCAGCGGCGTCGCGACTGCACCGGCTTCGGCCGGTGTCCCTTGCGCGGCCGGAGTGGCATCCTGACCAGCGACGGAGATGGCCCCGGCGATGACCATCAGGACGACGAGGAACGACGAGACCAGCGGGCGCGAACCTCTCATCAAGCACCTCTCCTATCCGAACGATGCCGGCACCGGCCCACTGCCGGCGCGGCGAGCCCCCGCGGGTCCGCAACCACCCGCACCGCCCCCTTTCTCCCCCTCGACCGGGGATCTCCCCAAACCGGGTGGCCGATGCTACGGCTTGTTCAACGGCAACGCAAGACCTTCGTCGTCGCAGACCAAAGCGAGACGGGCGACTTCCGCGGTAAACCGGCGTCAAGCGTCGCCGCAGGGTCGCACCCTGCTGGATCTGCGCATGAGCTCTGGGGGAAACCGGTCGGCAGGGGGGATGGGGGACGCGGACCTCACTACTCGACCTGGGTGGGAATCGCGGTGCGGAGGCGCTCCGAGCGCTGACGGAGCAACTCGGCGGAGACGAGGATCAAGACGGAGAGCACGATGAAGATCGTTGAGACGGCGGCAATGGTCGGGTCGATCTCCTGACGGATCCCGTCCCACATCTTGCGCGGCAGCGTCACCGCGCCGGTGCCGCTGATGAAGAGGGCGACGATCAGCTCGTCGAAGGAGGTCACGAAGGCGAACAGGGCCCCGGTCAGCACCCCCGGCCGGATCAGGGGCAGGGTGACCTTGAGGAAGGTCTGGCGCCGGTTGGCCCCGAGGTTCATCGCCGCGTACTCCAACCGCTCGTCAAACCCGACCAGGGTGGCGGAGACGTTGACGACGACGAACGGCACGGCCAGCGCGGTGTGGGCCAGGACCAGTGCGAGGGGGTTACCGATTAACTGGATCCGGGCATAGAAGAAGTAGATGCCGATCGCGACGATGATCGAGGGGATGATCATCGGCGAGACCACGAACGCATTGATCAGGTCGCGCCCCCAGAACCGGCCTCGCACCAGCGCGAGCGCCGCCAGGGTGCCGAGCAGCGTCGCGAGCAGGGCCGTACCAGCGGCCACCTGGACGCTCAGCCAGGTCGCCCCGGTCCAATCGGAGCGGGTGAGGTATTTCTCGTACCACTGGAGCGAGAACCCCGGGGGCGGGAACTGCAGGTAC
>JALYMD010000130.1 GCA_030773875.1 Chloroflexota bacterium
GGGCATGGTGGCTGCGTTCTGGACTGCTTGAAACGTGGCGAGCCCTGGAGCGGTCTTGAACCGGCGAAGCTCGGTTGCCAGAGCCTCCCTCGCCATCCCCTGCTCGGCGTACCGGCGAGCCAACCAGGTCAGGTAGGCGGTGTCATGCCCCGGATGTTTGCCCTCCGTCTCCCAGAGCCGGCCATCCACCAGGCCCAGGGCTTGCGGGATGCGGTCCCCACCGAGGGAAAGAAGGCGGTCGGCAAACGCGGTCAGCGCGTATGGATCGGCAATCTTCCTCCCGGCGAGGGCGACGGCCTCGTCCACCCGGTTGAGTCGGAGTAGTAGGGCGGCCGCGTCCGTCCAAAGCTCTGCCTCCCGGTACGCCGCCAGCCGTGCCTCGTCCCCGAAGCCCTCGTCCTCCCTCAGCGTCGCCAGGAATTGGATCGCCGCCCGCTTCTCCTGGGCCGAGCCGGGCGTCGCGCCCGTTTCAGCGGGCCCGAGAAGGTCTCGCAGCCAGCCTTCCACCATGGCCCTCTCGGCTGGGGTGGCGTGGTGGGTGATCACCGCAGGCACGTCGAAGTCGCTCTGGTCTGCCGCGGCCGCTTCCTCCGGGAGAATGCCCCCGGGAATGTCATGTACCGGACGTGCAAGTGGCAGAGCGTCCTCCTCATGGAGGCGCCAGACCGCCATAACCCCTCCGGTTGGTCCGCGCGACGCAAACTCGAATGAGTCGGCGCCGGAGTGGTCGAAGAGCCAGATCTCGTAGATGGCGCGGAAGAGTTCCTCACGGTCCTCGCTCGATAGCCGGTCACTCGGGTTCTGGGAGGCTTGGGCTTCCAGGACGCGAAGCAGACCCGCACCGCAGGCGGTCACTACCTCCGCGACATCGTCGTAGATCTCCTCATCGCTGGCCAGGATCTCTTCAGAGATCACGGTGTAGACAGCTTGCGCGTCGGCCCAGCGCCCGGCGTCCAGGTAGCGGTCGCCAATCTCGCGCAGCCCGTGCAGTTCCGCGGCAACCTCAGGATCGCTGCCCTCGTCCCAGCGATAGTCGTACGCCTCATAGGCTCCTCGCAAGAGCACCTTGACCACCTGACGGCGGATCGCCGCCTCGTCCACGGTCCGCTTCGCCGCCGTGCCGGGTTCCGCCGGCGGGATCCTGCTCGGGGTCGGGAGGGGGAGGTCCACCAGCAGCTCGAAGTCCGGCTGCCGATCCACCATCAACTCGACCATGGCGACCAGTTCCTCCCGGCTCCGCTCTGCCAGCAGCGCGGAGATTTCGGGCCGGACCTGGACGACCTCGGGCGTGTGGATCCAGGTCAGGAACAGCGCCACGACGTGCTTGCAGAAGCCGCCGCGTGGGCAGTCGCAGGAGCCTGTCAGAGAAACACGGCCTCGTGGAGCGGATTCACCCGCTAGCGGCAGCGTGACGCGCACCGCGTAGGGGCCGCCGCTCGATCCGTGGCAGCGCGCCCGCAGGGTGGAGCCGCGGAGGGTTGGGTCGATGATGTGGCCCCGGCGGTGGTACGTCCTACCCCGGGAGAAGCTTTGGGGGTCGGTCTGGGCCTTCACGGTAGCGTCCGTCAGGGGAAGGAAGTCATGTGCCACGTCGGTGCCGATCAGCGCGGGATGCTTCTCCATGCTCACCCCTCCTGCTGCCGGTTGAGGCATCCGGACGGTTCCTGAGGTGATCCGAGCACCTTTGCCGATGCTTCCAGCCGGGAGTAGCCATCCCCACGGGAATCATCGCTCAGGCGTCGAGCGTTTCCGCCGCGTCCAGGTAGGCACAGTAGGTGTCGAGACCGTGGCAGACCATCGTCACCCGGTGGATCTCAGCGTGGCTGGTCAGGAAGCGCTCGATCTCGGCCAGGGCGATCGGTGCGGCACGACGGACGGGGAAACCGTAGACGCCGGTGCTAATCGAGGGGAAGGCGATGGTGCGGATCCCGTGGGCGACCGCCAAGCCCAGGCTGCGACGGTAGCAGCTCCGCAGCAACTCGTCCTCGCCAGCGCGACCACCCTGCCAGACCGGCCCGACCGTGTGGATCACCCACTTGGCCGGCAGCCGGAAGCCGGGAGTGATGCGAGCTTC
>JALYMD010000131.1 GCA_030773875.1 Chloroflexota bacterium
CGCAAGCGACGAGGGTCGGTTCGCAGAGCAGATGCGCTCGATCACGCTCAGCATCTGGCGCTGACTCTCGTCCCGTTAACCGTTCCCCTTCCGGAACGCTCGCTCGCCAGCCGTCTCGCTCATCTCCGGATGAGCCGACACGGTCGTGGTCTCCGCCCTGCGCCGACTCTTGATCGTTGACTCTCCTTCCGGGGTTTGGGCTTTCCGCCTCCCGGCTCGTGGTTTGTGCCGTCAGCCGTCGAGTAGAGCCGCGAGCCGCCTCGCCAGCCTTGGGCGCAAGTAGGCGCCTCGGATGACGGCCCACGCGCGGACCCGCCGGTCGTCGAGCCCGGTGGAGGTGAAAGCCGCGATGCGCCGCTCGATGCGGTCGCGGTCGTCGAAGGGGTTGTCCCACGGGTTCCACAGGAACGCTGCGACGTCGTACTCGCGCTGCGCGAGGTAGGGCTTGGGGTCTATGGCGATGAAGCGCTCGCCGTCGCGCAGGATGTTGTGGTGGTGGAAGTCGCCGTGGACCAGCCACTGCGCGTCCGCGTCCACCTCGTGCAGAAGGGACCGCGCCAGGGCGACGTTCGGGCTGCCTGCGTCAGCGGCCCTGTCGAGCCAGCGGCGCACTTCTGGCAGCACCGGACGGAACGGCCCCCCGACCGGCCGCCACAGGCGGTGCGCCAGCTCGACCGCCACTACGGTCGCTTGTTCCTCTTGAAGATCCGCCAGGTCCGTTCCGGGCACGGCCCGGTCTATGAGCATGGCCGTGCCGATCTGGTCGCGCAGCCGCACGGCCCCATGGCCGTCCCAGAGGCGCAGGGCTTCCGCCTCGTGCAGTGACTCGTCATCCCCGCCCCACGGCACCTTCACGACGACCTCCCCGGCCGGGGCGACGTACGACGTGTTCGCCAGGTCGAACGGTGCCTCGAGCTGCACGGCCCAGTGCATGGCGGCCGCGAGGGCGATCGAGCGGGCCCGCGTCAGGTCGACCATCGGAGACGCTGGCCGGTTGGTCACCCGCTCGAACCTAGCTCCCGCGCCCTGCTCACAGCTGTATAGCCGTCTCGCCGAGCGGAGGCGCAACCGCAACCGCTCAGGCCGCATACGCGCAACGTCCACTCAGAGGGGCGCCGACCGTGCTCGCGGACGCAGTGTCCCGGTGAGCGATCCTCTTGCGGGCCGGCGAGCGCCCCCGATCGTCCGTCGCTGGCGGCCGTCCCGGTGACCGTTCCTCCAACGGGCAGCCGGGGAAATCGCGTTGCGTGCGCGGACATCATCACATCATGGGCGTGCTGCAAGATGTGACGGCTCGGGCGCAAGCAGATCCGGCGGTCCAAGGGCTGATCCTGACCGGTTCGCACGCCCGGGGGATGGCTACCCCACACTCCGACTACGACCTCGTCGTCGTCGTCGCGCAACGCGGGGGGCCAGTGGGTGCAGACGAGCAGGTCACCAGAGCTCGACGAGATCGTGTACACCGTTGAGGACTTGGCGGACACCTCCGACGCATGGCAGCGCTACGCGTTCCGTGGGGCGCAGGTCCTTTTGGACCGCCTCGAGGGGCGGATCGCCGAGCTGGTCCAGCGGCAGTGCGTCCCGAGCCCGGCCGAGGCGGCGGCTGTGGCCAGCGAAGCGTTGGATGGCTACCTCAATCAGATATACCGAGCGGCCAAGAACCGCCGCGACGGTCGGCTCACTGAGGCCCGCCTGGACGAGACCGAGAGCGTGTCCTGGCTCCTGAGCACTCTGTTCGCCTTGCATGGTCGGATCCGCCCGTACAACAAGTACCTACGGTGGGAGCTGCGGACCTATCCGCTCGGCGACCCCTGGGATCCGGACACGCTGCCCGAACGCATCGCCGACAACCCCGCCGGACTCTTCGCCGACATCGAGGACCTCGCGCGCCGGCGAGGCCACGGCGACGTCATCGGCGCCTGGGGCGACGAACTTGACGTGCTGCGTTGACGCAGGAGCCACCTCATGGCGGCCACCCCGAGCAGGGAGACCAGCCCCGGCCGTTGCGCTGATCGCCTGGCGGGCGCCCTCGTACGGGGAGGCTGGTGGCGACGGGCGGCCGCAGTTGCTCCGTCCATCTTGGCCGCCATCTACCTGCTGTCCTGGCGCGCTTCCCAAAGCGGTGACGTCGAATGACAATACGGGGGCTTCCGATGCGTGCGTGGTGAGGGTCAGAGCGTGGTGCTCCAGTCCTCTGCGCGGTCCGCCTCGTAGCCCGTCACGTGTGGGGATCGAGTATCAGACGCGGGTTGTTGAGTATTTGTACTCATGCAGATCCACCCGCTGAGCCCCGAAGATCGCAGTGTCCTAGGAACGTGACCCGGTCGGGGTGGAGGACGTCGTGACCAGTCGGATCGGGGGACCGTCTAGCCCTTGCGGGCAGGGCTGGCGCTTTGCGCGCTCGGTGGTCTCGCGGAGATGTCGGGCGGGTCCGGCGAGGCCGGTACGCAGGTCCTGATCTTCGGGGTGCTTGGGCAGGCGGTGACGGCGACGGCGGTGTCGATGGGGCGAGAGCGTCGAGCGGCCTGGGCGTTGTTCGGGTTCGGCGTTGCGGCGTGGTTCACCGCGGCCGTCGCGTCTGTCGCTGAGGCATGGCTGTTGCCCGCGGTCGAGGGCTGCACCGACTTCTGCGGAGTCGGCACCGAGTTCCTTGCTGTGGCCTTCGGCGCGTTCGGCCTCGGACCGGTCCTGCTGGGCGGCTGGGGGGTGGTGGGCAGCCTGGAGCCGCGGGCCGCCAAGCGGGTCCTGACCTTCGTCGCGGCCGTCTTCGTGCTCGTGGCCGCCGGGCTCAGCGCGGGCTATGTGGCGTCCAACGACGCGGAGGTTAGGGCAGCAGCACAACGGTTCGAACCCCCGCCCGGGTTCACCGGCGGAGGGGACGGAGTGTCCGGGAACTGGGCGTGCTGGGGCGGAGAATGCACAGACACCTTCGATCTCTACTCCGGCCCACCGTTGGGAGCGGCAGCCGCGAAACGGGTCGTCACCGAGCACATGGTGCGCCGATTCGGCCTCGAACGCCTGCCGGTAACCGGCGGTGGGCGCGATCAGTGGAACTGCCGCCCACTCGAGGAGGAGATGCCAGAGCACGGAGTCCTGAACTGCACCGCCCTCTTTACCGACGGGGAGATCTACTATCTCGCCGGACTGGAGGTCGCGCCCGGGGAGCCAACATCCCTAGACGTCACTGTGACCCCGGACCCACACGAGTGGCTGCCAGGCTAAATACGCCGATCAACGTCCACC
>JALYMD010000132.1 GCA_030773875.1 Chloroflexota bacterium
GCGTAGCCCTTCAACCCGGCCACCGGCGTGCGCAGCTCATGAGCAGCGATGGAGAGGAACTGGTCCCGGGCTCGGACAGCAGCCTGGGCTTGTCCGAAGAGCCGGGCATTGTCGACGGCGGCAGCCGCGCGCCGGGCGAGGTCCTCCGCGAGCGCCAAGTCGTCCTGGTCAAAGGTGCGACCGGATTCGGACGCGATCAGGGTGATGGCCCCGACGGCGCTGCCGCGCACGAGGAGGGGGACGACCATCGCAGAGTGGAAACCAACCGAGCGCAGGAGCGCCAGGTGCTCGGCATCGCGGGCGGTGGTGACGAGTAGCGCGTCATCGATCTCTGGGTAGATCTCGGAGCGGCCGGTCCGCAGGACCTGGGGAACACCATAGGCGGCGTCGGGATTGGACGGGTAGCGCTGCTCCAACGAGCGTGCCAACGCGACCTTCTCAGGATCGACGTGGGCGACGGCGAGCCGCTCAACCGTTCCCTCGTCGCTGACGATATCCACGGCACACCAGTCCGCCATTCCTGGTACGGCCAACCGGGCCACGCTCTCCAGGGTTGTTGCGTAGTCGAGCGAGCCTGCCAGCAGGCTACTGGCTTCGGCCAGAAAGCGCAGCCGGTCCTCCGCCTGCCGTCGCTCAGTGACATCCATGTTGATCCTGATCAGTCGCACCGAACGGCCCGTGTCGTCGGGATAGACCTGACCCCGGGCAGCAAGCCATCGGATGGAACCATCTGATCGGATCACGCGGAACTCTGCCTCAAAGCTCC
The DNA here is from genome assembly GCA_030773875.1 of Chloroflexota bacterium. Next base: position 767 of record JALYMD010000132.1, read on the forward strand.
CTGCCGTAGCGATCGCGTGCCCCACCGCCGCCTCTGCAGCCGTTCGGTCGTCCGGGTGGACGGAATGCGACCAATGCTCGTATCGGCCACCGAAGCCACCGGGTGGGAGGCCGTAGAGAGCTTCCAATTCTTCCGACCAGGTCACGGCACCGGAACGCAGGTCGTACTCGAAGGTGCCGATCCGTCCCGCCTGTTGGGCCAGTTCCAGCCGCTCTTGGCTGGCCTCCAGTGCCGCCTCGGCGCGGCGCCGCTCGGCGACCTCCAACCCAAGGCGGTCCCGTTCGCTCGCCAACTCCGCCGCCAGGGTTTCCGCTTGACGCCGGGCGACAACTTGCTGGGTGACATCAACGGCGGCGGTCATCACTCCTTCGACCGCACCAGTCACGTCACGGATGGGCTGGACGACAGCGTCGAAGACGCTAGCAGACTCCGTCTCATCGGCTTCGCGCAGCAGAATCGTCACTTCGGTACCCACGAACGGCTCGCCGGTCGCATAGACCCGGTCCAACACCTCGCAGATGCGTTGAGCTTCCGACTCAGGCAAGGCATTCCGCATCGATATGCCGCGCAGATCGCGCCCGCCGAGCAGCCGCGAGGTCAATGGATGGACCAGATCGAAGACGTGATCCGGCCCGTGGTGGATGTTGACGATTGCCGGCACCTGGAGCAGCAGCGTTTCGAGCCGGGCGCGCTGCGTTTCGGCGCTCCGACGCGCTTCCTCCGCGTGGCGCTGGTCCGTGACATCCTCGTGGAGCAGGACGACCTCAGGTTGGATCGCGCCAGTGACGGGCTGGACGGTGGTGCACAGCCAATAGGGCTGACCGCGCGAGGGTCCCAATTCCGACGTGAACGCCGCCGGTGGCAATGTGGTGGGACTCGTGATGTCGCCCGTGAAGACCCGCTCAACCGCCGAGATCACCTCAGCGGTGAGATGACCGTCTCGCCACAGCTCGTAGTCTGCAAGGTGGTCGGGATCGAAACCCCAGAGCCGCCGCCAGGTCGCATTGGCGTCCAACAGCCGCCCGTCTCGCCCGACCACCTGGATAGCGACCGGCAAGACATCGAACAGCGTGCGGAACCGCTCAAGGTCGGGCGAAGGCGTGCTCTGCCTGTCCGTCTGGGCTGGCATAGATATCGACCCGGGGGCGCGCTGGCCCTTGTCCTCGACCGCCGGCATCCGATCCTGCGCCACGTCGTCTCTCCGCTCCACCGTGGGCTGGATCCGCAGCCCCAAGGCCCTATCGTGCCGCCCGCGCCCCTGTCAGCGCAAGAGAGGGGCCGACAGTGAGCCACCAAATGGTTGCCCCCAGAGGGAGGAGACGAACACGATCGTCGTCGTGCGCCATCCCTCGCCAAGCACGGGCTGCGGCACCCCGCGGTCCGATCATCGTACCTTCTTGATGCAATCGGTTCACCGCGGTCGCGGCGCAAATCTAGGCGCCCAGGAGTCCCGTAGCACCGATCGCCTCTCAAGCACCGGTCGTCTCTCATAGCAGGGCGACTGTTATTCAGAATGACGGCGCTTCGCGGCATGGCATGGATCGGCTGCACGTTCGCTACGGCATAGGAATGGGACCGCGGCTATACTTTGGCATGATTGTCGAATAGGCCGCACCTCGGCCTGCCGTGGCCGTTGGCGCCGCTCCTTTGTGCGTCGCTGACGGCGACATCACATCGTGATACCACAGACCCAGGAGTTCATCATGGTCGCTGCTACCATCGACGCCCGCCGGCAAGCCGCCCCCCGTCCTCAGCGCCGGATCGTCGTCGCGGACGAACTGGGATATTGCTGGGGGGTGCGACGGGCGCTGGACATCATTCAGGATGCGGCCAGCACCGAGGACCGGATCGCCCCGGTTGGCGACATCATCCACAACCCGCAGGTCGTCGATCGGCTGCGAGAGCGCGGCGTGGAAGGCGCCGGCTCTGTCGCGGAGGCCGTGGATCGCGGATTTGGCCGGGTCGCCATCACTGCTCACGGGATGGGGCCGCACCTGGCCAAGGAAGCCGAGGCAGCGCACGTCGAACTCATCGACACCACCTGCCCGCTGGTGACCAAGGTTCAGCGCCTAGCCCAGAAGCTGGTCCGCCAGGGCTACTTCATCGTGGTCTACGGTGATGCCTACCATCCGGAGGTCAAGAGCGTCATCGGCTGGGCCGGCACCAGCAAGGCGCTCCCGGCGAAGAAGCTGGCGGACCTGCCATGGAACGCCAAGCGCGGCGAACCGGGCCCGGGCAAGGTCGCGCCGCCCCGCAAGGTTGCGCTTGTCAGCCAGACGACCAAAAACGTGGACGAATTGATGGCGTTTGCCCAGGATCTACAGGCGCTGGTGGTGCCGGAAGGGGGCGAGTTTCGCCTCTGCAACACCATCTGCGAGCCGACCAGCGAGCGACAGAGAGCCCTCAAACGGCTGGTCGAACGCGACGAGGTGGATCTGATCCTGGCCATCGGCGGCAAGAAGAGCAGCAACACCGCCCGCCTTGCCGAAGTCGGCAACAAGATGGGCGTTGCCTCCTTCCACATCGAGCGGCCGGAGGACATCGAGGATGCCTGGCTCCAGGATGTCGACACCGTAGGTGTGACGGCAGGCGCTTCGACCCCGGACGACGTGATCGAGGCCGTGGTGGAAGCTCTTGCCGCGAAGGGCTACGCCCCGCCGGAGGGCGGCATCCGCCCCGTCGACCCGGACTACGTGCCGGCGTACTAGCAACGGCCAACAGCACAACCCCTTGCGGAGCACGCGTCTAGCCCTGCCCCGCAAGGGGTTGTCCGTCTCGGGAGACGGGGTGGGAGACTACCTTCTCGCCTTCCCTTGCTGGCTGTTGTTCAACAGGACAATCGAGGTGCGGAGGCTGAATCCCGCCTCCCATGGCCCGCGTTTGATGGACGATTGCTGGGCGCTACTGTCGATGGGAGCGAGCGCGTCAGTCACGGCCCCACGAGGGCCCTGACCGAGTTGGCAGCCCGGAAGCACCCCAGGACGTGGTCGTCCACCATGCCGACGCTCTGCATGAAGGCGTAGCAGATGGTGGTGCCGACAAACGTGAAGCCCCGCCGCTTGAGATCGCGGGAGAGGGCATCTGATTCGGGGGTGTGGACGGGAACGTCGGCCATCGTCGCGGGTGGCTCGCTGCGCAGTGGCGCTCCCCCAACGAATGACCAGAGGTAGCGGTCGAACGAGCCGAACTCTTCTTGGACAGCCAGGAAGGCCTGGGCATTGCGGACCGCCGCGACAACCTTCAGGCGATTGCGGACGATGCTAGGGTCGGCCAGCAAGCGGGCAATGTCATCCGGGCCGTAGGCGGCGATCCGGCGCGGATCCCAGCCCTCGAATGCGGCGGCAAAGTTGCGGCGCTTGCGCAGGATGGTGGACCAAGAGAGCCCCGCCTGGAAGCCCTCGAGCATCAGTCGCTCGAACAACTCCCCGTCGTCGTGGCAGGGTACCCCCCATTCCGTGTCGTGGTAGGCCACCATCAGCGGATCGGTACCCGCCCAGTCACAGCGAGGCAGGCCGTCCTCACCTTCAATCACGACGGTCTGCTCCTCGCCTCATCAACAACATCAGGCTCCGGTGTCTACGAGCACGTCGCCCGCTGGCGAGTGCCCTCGCACGTAGGCGTGCTAGCCCGTAGCGAGCGGCGGGCTCACGAACCCGGCTCCGCTGCTGCCTCCTGTCCCCCGACCACTCACAGGGATCGCGGTTTGATCTCGTAGGCGCAGATGTGGCCGCCGTTGATCCGGTGGGCAACGCGGGTAACCTCGGCCTCCGGCATGGCAGCCTGGAGGAAGTCCAACTCGCTACTGCAGGCGTGACGGTAGCGCAGCGCGACGCCGAGCACGGCACAGTTGTGCTCGGTGATCAGGAACGTGCCGTCCGGGCGGGACTCGAAGTCCGCCAGGTAGCCATCCTCGTCCAGGATGCCAGCGACGATGCCGACCTTCTCCGCGAAAGAACGCCCGACAGTCCGAGAACGTGCCCGCTCAAGGCGACGCCCGGCTCGGCGGTCAAAGATCCGGCCAAGCAACTC
>JALYMD010000133.1 GCA_030773875.1 Chloroflexota bacterium
CGTCGCGGCCGGGATCGCGATCTCCAACACCTTCTTCAACGCCACGGCGCAGGCGGTCATCCCGGCCCTGACGACGGAGGAGCAACGCCTCGCGGCCAACTCGGTCGCCTGGTCGACGGGGCGGCTCGTGCAGATCATCGCCTCGGCGACCGCCGGCGGTCTGATCGCCCTGGTCGGCACCGACGCCACCTTCGGGATCAACGCGGCGACGTTTGTCGTCTCGGCGTTGCTGATCATCCGGCTGCCGATTCCCGCCCACGCCGGGCAGGTCGCCGCGGACGCCAAGCGTGGCCTCGGGAGTTTCTTCGGTGATGCTCGGGCGGGGCTGCGCTACGCGCTGCGGGACCGCTTCGTCTCACGCCTGCTGATTGTGCAATCCCTCGCGTCCTTCGCCGTCGGCGCCACCGGACCGCTGCTGGTCGTCCTCTCGGAGCGGCACCTTGGTCTCGCGCCGTCGGGCTTCGCGTGGCTGATCGGGGCCATCGGCGTCGGCGCGCTGCTCGGCCCGTTTATCCCGAACCTGTTGGCCGACGACTACCGGGACGCCCGCTGGCTCTTCGTGCCCTACGTGATCCGGGGGGTCGGCGACGTGCTGCTCGCCGTCTTCACGCCGCTGCCGGTTGCGTTGCTGATCATGTTCGTCTACGGCCTGAACACCTCCACTGGCAATGTGGTCTTCCGGTCCACAATCCAGGGGGCGGTGCCGGACGCAGTGCGCGGACGGGTCTTCACCCTGCTCGACGTCGATTGGTCGGCGCTGCGCCTGGTCTCGCTCGCCCTCGGCGCGGTCCTGGTTGATGCCGTCGGCATCCGCCCGGTCTTCTGGTTGGGCGGGGCACTACTCGTCCTGAGCGGGGCGCTCGGCTTGGCGCTGCTCGGCGATCATGACTTCCGGCGCGAGGTTCCGGCCCCTGTCTGAGCGGGCTGCCGCTGTTGGACGGGTTGGCAGAGGTGCTTCCCCTGATAACGGCCCTTCTCAGGCCCACCTCGGTCCGATCCACGCTTGACACGCCCACCGGGTGGCCCAAGATAATGGAGAAAATCCCGCGTTATCAGGCCCTCTTTTTGCCACCCTCCCGCTGACGACCGTTTGCCGATCAGCGTCGCGTTCCACCGGTGAAGGGCTTCCAATCGCCCGTCCACGACCCTCCTCAGCCAACAGCCGCGCGACGACGTGGTCCCAGGATAAAATTGACGCTCATCGGTCTCTCTCTCGCCTCGCGATATGCCCTTGCCGCCGTCGCCTTCGAACCGAAGCTCTCGCCTTGCCTCCTCTCAGATGCCACAGGCGTGCAAGCTCTTATCCGATGAGCATGACGAGCCTCGCCGTTTCGCGCCCGGCCCTCTGCCGGGTGCAGGAACGACAGGGTTCGGCGTCTCGCATGAGACCAATCGTGGGACGCTCAACTGTAGTGAAGTTGCCGAGAACGGGTGAAGAGCACGTCACCCTAGCCCACCCGACCGTACAGGAGTAGACTAGACAGAATAGAACTTTTGTTCGTCTAGGCACCTGGACGCCCGGGCGGGTGGACGCCGGCCGGGCCGATGGCGACCGACCACGGAGGAGTCGTGCGCATGGACAGTGTCGACCACGACGCCGAGTCGTCTGACCTCGAACTGAGTCCCGGGCTTCAGGCGTTCATCCGCGAATCGCTCGCGAACGACACCGACGGATCGTTCAAGACGTTCTTGGAGCGGCCCCTTGACAATGTCTTGTTGGTGCTTGCGTGCGGGACTGCGCGAAGGATAGAGAGCCTCTGCCGAGCGCTCTTCGGCGGGCCCTACCTTACGAGCCGAATGCAAGGCGACGAATACCTGTACCAACAGATGCGAACGAGCCTGGTCGCTCTGCTGAGTGACGACGAGCAGCTTGAGCCCGCGAAGAACATCGTCCTGACGGATCTTCCGGCGACCCTACCGTACGACCCCGATCCTACGTACGATATGGACTGGACCTATCAAATTGAACCGGCGTGCCGAAAGCTCGAAGCTGAGCTCATGCGTGTTGCCGTGGCCCGGGGCGTTCACCCCTACGACCCTGGCGTCGACGTGCTCTTTCAGACGCACGATAAGGGCATTGCCTACGTGAAGGAGATCATGGGAACCGCGAATGTGAAGGTTGCGACCGAGTGCGGCCTCCCCGTACCTGGCCAGGCCGATCCGGGAGGAGGAGAAGGGGCGCCGGCGCGCCCTAACCAATCCACGGAAGAACGGCAGCCACCCCCTCGCCGTGGTGGCCGCCGCCCCGTCTCTCTTACCTACGACGTCGCTCAACGCGTGTGGTGGGAGCTTGCCGATGATGTTGCCCCAGGCAAACCGAACCAGCAGGAGTTCTGCGACCGGTTGACGGCGCTGGGTTACCCCATGTCGCCCCGCACCTTGCGCGATCGAATCGCCGCCTGGCGTCGGGATGGGCTCACCTGGGAACCGCCTCGACCTCCCAGCTAGAGGCGGAAACGGCAAGAGCGGCAGGAAGTCGAGCACCTGCCACTTCTGCCGCAGTTTCCGCTCCTGGACGGCCTACCCTCCAAGCAGACCCGGCCGCACGTCGGCACTCTGCTTGGAGACGAACGGATGAATCCTCAGACGGACCCAGCGAATGAGCGGGCCACGCTCACCCTCGAAGAGATGGCACGGCGGCTTGGGGTGAGCCGCTCGACCGCCTACGACCTCGCCAAGCGCGATGCGCTGCCAGTCCCGGTGATTCGGCTTGGCCGTCGGATCGTCGTGTCACGGGCAGCGCTCGATGGCGTGCTCTCCAGCCACCGGGGCGGCGGGGAGGCCGCGTCGTGACCATGTCGGCTCATGGGCGCCACCGGCGCGCCGAGATCAGCATCTCGTCCCCCATTCCGGCCACTCATCCCCTATGGGGATTGACCTGCATCCTCGGAGACGTGGCGCGGCGCGTCGAGCGCCAGCGCGCCGCCGAGCACACCGAAACCAGCCCCGAGACGCGGCGTTCCGCTGGGAGCGATCCGGCGGCACCCGGGGAGACGGCCTGATGGGTGGGCACCCTTCATCCCCCACCGGGACACCCCCCAGCCCACGGCCGGTGGCTCTGCCCGTCCTGGCCGCTCAGGTTCCCGCCGAACTGGTGGCGATGCCTCAATGGGTGGGGTGGGACTGGGTCTGGGACGCCACCCGGGGCGAGTGGACGAAGGTGCCGCGCCACCCGCGCACTGGCGGCCACGCCAGCGCCACCACCCCCGCAACCTGGACGGACTTCGACACCGCCCTCACCGCAATGACGCGCCACGGCTGGTCCGGCATCGGCTTCGTCGTCACTCGCGATGACCCGTTCACCGGCGTCGACCTCGACCGCTGCCGCGACCCCCACATGGGCGTCTTAGACCCGTGGGCCGCCGAGATCGTGGCATCCCTGGACAGCTACACCGAGGTGACGCCGAGCGGGACGGGCGTCCGGGTCTGGGTCATTGGCACCTTGATCGGCCGCCTGCCGGACGGGAAGGAGGGGGCGCGGCGCGGCCCGATCGAAATCTACAGCGGTTCGCGCTACTTCACCGTCACCGGCCACCGGGTCGACGGGGACCGCTCATGATCCACGAACGGCAGGAGGAGCTCGACGCGCTCTACGCCCGCATCTTCGGGCCCACTCGGGACAGTGAGCAACAGCAAGCCGACATCCCCGCGCACTCGTCACCGCTCTCGGACGAGGAGGTCCTCGCCCGCTGCCGCGGGGCGGCCAACGCCACGAAGTTCCTGCGCTTGTGGGCCGGTGACACCGGCGAGCACGGGGGCGATGACAGTGCAGCCGACCTGGCGCTTCTGTCGCTGCTCTCGTTCTGGACCCAGGACACGGCCCAACTCGATCGTCTGTTCCGACGCTCCGGTCTCTACCGCCCGAAGTGGGAGCGTGCCGACTACCGGGAGCGGACGATGGACCGGGCTCTGGTGCGGGTGGAAACCTGGGAAGGAGTGGGAAGCGGCCCTCGTCTCTCCATCGTCGGCCCAACGAAGGACGGCACGACGAGTGACGCGCGGGAGGGAGGAACCGCGCCCCCACCGTCCCTTCCCCTCCTCTCCATGCCGCCCGTCCCCCCCTTCCCGGTCGATGTCCTGCCGGACGCGATCCGGCGCTATGTCTCGGAGGCGGCCGCAGCGATCGGCGTACCGGCGGAGCTGGTGGCCGTCCCATTGCTCGCCTGCGCCGCAGCCTGCATCGGCCGCACCCGCCGCATCGTCCTCAAGGACGGCTTCGAGCAACGCCCGATCCTCTGGGCGGCGGTCGTGGGTCGCCCCGGCACCGCCAAGTCCCCCGCCCTCGCGGCCGCCCAGAAGCTCATCGACGCCCTCCAGGCCGAGGCCCACGAACGCTACGAACTGGCGATGAGCGACTACGAGCGGGAGCTGGAGGAGTGGAAGCGCGCCGAGGCCAAAGGACCAAAGCCCGTCAAGCCGATCCTCCAGCACTTCTACACCACGGATGCCACCAAGGAGGCCCTCGCCGCCATCACCCGGTACGCCCCCGGGGTGGTGGTGGTCCGCGACGAGCTCTCGGCCTGGGTGCGAGGCTTCGATGCCTACCGCAGGGGCAAGGGGGGTGACCGGCAGGACTTCCTCAGCCTCTGGGCTGGGGCTGGGCTGAAGGTCGACCGCAAGCTGGGCGAACCCCTCTACGTGCCCGAGCCGACGGTCAGCGTCGTCGGTGGGATCCAGCCGGACCTGCTGCCCGAGTTGGCCCACGAGGCGGGCCAGGACGGCTTCATCGACCGCATCCTGTGGGCCTACCCCGACGCTGAGCCCGCGAAGTGGTCCACGGCGGCAGTCTCCAAGGAGGCAACGGCAGGCGCGCTCGCGGTGTTCCGCAAGCTGCGTCGGCCGACCAACCCCAGCGACGACGGGCGGACCGTCCTGGATCTGGAGGCACGGGAAGCGTGGGCGCGGTGGCACGACGAGAACCTGGACCTGACGGTGGGGGCGTCACCTGCCGTGGCCGGCGTCTACAGCAAGCTGACCAACCAGGCGGCGCGCCTCGCCCTGGTCCTCCACTGCTTGTGGAACCCTGACGACCCGGCGCGGATGGTCTCGCGGGAGCGGGTCGAGGACGGGATCGCCCTGGCCGAGTACTTTCGCGCCCACGCCCACCGGGCGCTCCGCCACTTCGGGGCCTCACCGGCGCCCTGCTTCGCGGGGCTAGCGGGCCGGGTGCTGCGCGTGCTGGAACGGCGACCGGAGTGGGTGACGCGGACGGAGCTGCACCGGGCGCTCGGCAACGGGGTCAAGGCCGCCGAACTTGACGACGCGCTGACCGCGCTGGAGGCGGCCGGGCGGGTGGAACGACGAGTAGTCCAGACG
>JALYMD010000134.1 GCA_030773875.1 Chloroflexota bacterium
GCTACGCCGACCTCGACGAGGCGCTCGCAGCGGCAGGGCTCGACACGTCTCACGAGGTGAGGGGGGCGGCAACCGGACCGTAGGCAGGAACCCGTACAGAGGAGCAGGACGGCGGGATGCAACAGCAAGGAGCAAGCGACGAACTGGTGATCGGACAGGACGGGCCTGTCCTCCGCATCACCTTGAACCGCCCGGCGCGGCGCAACGCCTTATCGCGTTCGCTGGTGGCAGCGCTCGGTCGCGCTTTTGAGTCCATTCCTCAGGCCGGCGAAGCCCGGGTGGTAGTCCTCGCTGGTGATGGTCCCGTCTTCTGCGCCGGCGGCGACATCGCCGAGTTCGTAGAGAGCGCCGAGCGCGGTCACGCCCGCGCCGATGCCGAAGGGATCACCGATTTCCTGACGACCATGGCGAGGTGTCCCCTGCCGGTCGTCGCCCGCGTCCACGGGGCTGCCTTCGGCGGCGGCGTCGGTCTCGTCTGCGCCGCCGACATCGTGATCGCGGCAGAGGGGACCCGCTTCTCCCTCAGCGAGGCGCGCCTTGGGCTGGCCGCGGCCACCATCGCGCCGCACGTCATCGCCGCCGTCGGTCCTCGGGAGGCGAAGGCGAGGATGCTCCTGGCGACTCCATTCGGCGTGGATGAGGCGCTGCGGATCGGATTGATCCACCGCGCCGTCCCGGCCAATGAACTGGACGTGGCCGTGGAGGAGGTCGTCGCGAACCTGCTCCACTGTGCGCCGGGAGCGCTCGCGGCGATCAAGCGCCTCCCTGAGACCATCTACGGGGCCGACCCGGACGCCACACGCGGCGCGATGATGGACCTCCTGGTCGAGCGCCTCGGAAGCGAGGAGGGACGGGAGGGATTGCGGGCCTTCCTGGAGAAGCGACCACCGGCTTGGGTGCCGGAGGGGGTTGAGTCGAGGTGAGCCTGGTTGCCGGTCAGCGGGTCGCGATCGCGAACAGGGGGGAGATCGCCGTCCGCATCGCGGCGACGTGCCGGCGCCTGGGGGCCGTGCCAATCCTGCTACTCGGGGAGCCGGACCTGGAAGGCTTCGCCGCCCGTCAGGTCGGCCGGGTTGAGACCGTCGGCGAAGCGGGCTCGGAGTTCGACGTTGCCCGGGTCGTGGCTGCGGCTCGCCGGGCCGGGGCCGCGTTCCTCCACCCGGGCTACGGCTTCCTCAGCGAGCGGGCCGCCCTGGCGGAAGCGTGCGAGGAGGCGGGAATCCGGTTCGTCGGCCCGTCGCCGGCCACCCTGAGCCTCTGCGGCGACAAGCTGGCGACCCGAGCCGCCGCCGAACGAGCCGGGGCACCGCTCCTGCCGGCCAGCCCGCCGCTCGGCAATGACAATCCGGCCGCCTGGGTGGAAGCGGCCAGGGGAGTGGGATACCCGCTCCTCGTCAAACCGGCCGGGGCTGGCGGCGGGCGGGGGCTGCGGAGGGTGGTTGACGAGTCGTCCCTGCTAGAGGCGGTGGCGGCGTCGCGGCGGGAGAGCGCGTCCTCTGGTGCCGGCGATCTCGTCTACCTCGAGCGAGAGTTGGTCGACGCGCGGCACGTCGAGGTGCAAATTGTCGTCGACGGGCAGCAGACGCTGGTGCTCGGCGACCGAGATTGCTCCCTCCAGCGCCGCAACCAAAAGGTGATCGAGGAGGCTCCGGCGCCGAACATCCGCGCCGAGATCAGGCGTGGCCTGCACGAGCACGCGCGCCGGATCTCGGAGGAGGTCGGTCTGCGTGGGATCGCCACCTGCGAGTTCCTGCTCGGCGCCGACGGCACCCTCGCCTTCCTCGAAGTCAACCCGCGCATCCAGGTCGAGCACCCCGTCACCGAGCTGGTGACGGGGGTCGATCTCGTGGAGTGGCAGCTCCTCATCGCGGCGGGCGGATACCTGCCCCGTCACCCCCCCACCGGGCCGCGCGGACACGCGATCGAGGCTCGAATCTACGCGGAGGACCCTTCGGCCGGGTTCTTCCCGGCAGCGGGAAGGTTAGTCACTGTCTCCTGGCCGGTGCGACCCGATGTCCGCATCGACGCCGGC
>JALYMD010000135.1 GCA_030773875.1 Chloroflexota bacterium
CCTCTGTGGCCCGCCCGCCCCATGTGACCTCGACTCAGCAGGAGACCGAGATCAGATGGCCGAGCCAGCTACTACGGATGGGCCTCGTGCAGGCGACCCGAAACACATTGGGGTCATTGGCGGTGGCATCGCTGGGCTCACGACGGCACTGCGGCTCTCGCAAGCGGGACACCGAGTAACGCTCTGGGAGCGGGAGGGGCACCTCGGGGGGCTGGCTGCCGCCCTTCCAGTCGCCGGCACCTACCTCGAACACTTCTACCACCACCTTTTCCAGAGCGATCGAGAGATCGTCGCCCTCATCGAAGAACTTGGCATCGGGGATCACCTGATGTGGCTGCCGTCCAACGTCGGGTACTTCGCCGACGGCAAGATCTGGCCGCTCAATGGTGCCCTGGACCTCCTGCGGCTAGGCTTTATCCCCCCTCACGACCGCCTTCGGGTCGGCCTCGTCACGGCCTACCTCCAGCGGGTGAAGGACTGGAAAAAGTTTGAGCGAGTCGCGGCCCACTCCTGGCTCCGGAGAGCCATGGGAGCCCGGGCCTACGACCGGACATTTGGGGCTCAGCTGCGGGCGAAATTTGGAAGCTACTACGATCAGGTCGCAATGGTCTGGTTCTGGAACAAGATCTACCTCCGAACCACCTCCCGCCGCTCGCCCTTGGACCAGGAAAAACTGGGGTATATCCGAGGCAGCTTCAACGTCCTGATCGACGCCCTCGTCCGCGCGGCGCAGGCTACCGGGGCCGACCTTCGGCCTAGTTTCGCTCCCACCCGATTGAGCCAGAACCCGGACAGCAGCTGGAATGTGATCCTTGATGATCCGAATGCGCCGGTCCGCTGTGACGCCGTCGTTGCCACCGTGCCGTCACCCATCTTCTCGCGATTGGTACCCGATCTCCCCGACGACTACCGGGCGAAAATGTTGGGATTGACGTCTGAGGCCGCGATCGTTGCGCTGCTACAGATGAATCAGCCCCTATCGGACATCTACTGGCTGAACATCGCCGATCCCGACCTGCCGTTCACGGCCGTGATCGAGCACACGAATTTCATCGACCCGCAGCAGTACGGTGGCAAACGCTTCGTCTACCTCAGTAAGTATTTGGAACCCGATCACCCCTACTTCTCTCTCTCCGATGACGACCTCATGGAGAGTTACATCCCCTATCTCAAGCGTATCAACCCCAATTTCTCTCACTCCTGGATCGAGCAGCGGTGGGTCTTCCGGGCGCGCGCGGCCCAGCCGATCGTCACCCTCAACTACGGGGAGAAAATCCCTGACCATCGCACGCCTCTCGCGAACCTCTATCTGGCCAACATGAGCCAGATCTATCCGGAGGATCGGGGTACCAACTACAGCGTCCGTCTGGGCAACCAGATCTCGAAGCTCGTCCTGGGAGACCTCGCGGCGAGCGGGGCCGAATCGCTTCCGTAGCATGGAGTAAGCGTCTCGCACGAGGACGGGCGCACGCTCAAGGGCGGACGGAGCGAGAACTGACCTCTGGTTCGGGCAGAAACCAAGATTTGATTCGGCCGTCAGCGGGACGGACGCTGGCTCGAAGGGTCGCGGGGGCTTCCTGCCCCAATCTCAGCAGGCGACCCACAACGACTGTCCGTGCCTAACCTCGTGCGTCAGCCGGCCTTGACGATGCAGGTGGCTGAGAAACGCATAGACAGTCGGCTGGAGTAGGTAGAACGACGGGGCGTCGGTCACAGCGGCGGCGTAGTGATTCAGCAGGTCGGTCAGAATCCCTTCCGCGGTCACCGGTTCTTGGGCGAGGAAGGCGACGCGCTCCATGACCTCAAGGATCAACGCTCTATTTGCGCGAACCAGTCCGGCCAGGGATTCAACCTGCTCCCCGTGTCCGGGCACGGCAACCTGGCACGCCACTGCCTCTGCTGTATCGAGAGCACCCAGGTGATCGGTCACTGAACAGAGGTATGGGATCTTGTACTTGGCGAGCACGCTTTCCGGAAGGACCACGTCCGCGCAGAAGAAGACACCATCCACCAGGTATCCGACCTGGTTCGGCGAGTGCCCTGGAAGGGGCACAACCTCCACCTCGATCCCTTCGACTAGAAGCGATCCCGGCTGAACCACCTCGTCCACAGGGCTGGGGTCGGCGAGCAGAAAGTTCCCGCGGAGCGTCTCCAGAGGATCCGCACCGGCAAAGAGGGTCATCGGCTGAAGGAGCGGGTACCGCAGCACCGCTTCGTCGAACGCCAGCGCGTAGACGCGAGCACCGGTTCGCTTGACGACGGCCGCGTTGCCACCAAAGTGATCGGCATGGGCGTGGGTGGTCAGAATAGCCACGACCTCGCCTCCCGCCTGCCTTAGCGCCTTCAGGGCCTTCTTGGCGCTCGTCTCATTCAGGCCAGCGTCAATGAGAACGCAACGGTGATCATCACCCCGCAGCACGCCGATATTCACCCCACCTGGCAACACCGATACGCGATCGCCCAGTTCGACCAACATCCTGCCCCTTGCCCCCTACCACTGGCCGGTTCTTCCGACCTTCTCGTTCCGATCTTCGTCCCGCGCATGGACAAGGACGGGGAGGCCCGCCGCTATACTCCAGCGCGGTACGGTGACAAAGAAGGAGTGGGCCGCGTGACCATCCGCCATATTGTGGAAGTCGGCCAGTTCGACCGGAACTGGGTCGAGTCATTATTCGACCACGCCAACCGCATGCGCCACCTGAATGCGGAACCGGCCCCCCTCCACGGGCGCATTCTAGCGACACTCTTCTACGAGCCGTCCACCCGGACCCGCCTGAGTTTCGAGTCGGCGATGCTCCGCTTGGGGGGCCAAGTTATCTCAACGGAAAACGCTCGGGAGTTCTCGTCGGCGATCAAGGGCGAGACGGTGGAGGACACTGTTCGGATTGTGGCTGGCTATGCGGACGGCATCGTGATTCGACACTACGAGCAGGGAGCGGCGGGGCGTGCCGCACTAGCCTCTCCCGTTCCGATCGTGAATGGTGGGGACGGCCCCGGCGAGCATCCAACACAGGCGCTGCTGGATCTCTACACCATTCGCCACGAGCTCGGTCGTATCGACGGGCTGCGCGTGGCCCTCGTCGGAGATCTCCGGTTCGGGCGTGCCGCCCGCTCCCTCGCCCGCCTCTTTTGCTTGACCGAGAACACGGAATTGCTGTTTGTCTCGCCGCCGGCCGTTCCCATGGGTGGAGATGTTCTCGCCGCGCTCGATGCGAGCGGCGTTCGTTATCGTATCGAGACCGACCTCGCTCGTGTGCTGCCCGAGGTGGACGTGGTCTATCAGACTCGGATCCAACGTGAGAGGTTTGCCACCCCCGAGGAGTACGAGGCATCCCGCGGCCACTACGTGCTCAACGAGAACGCCTTCGCCCAACTCGCTCGGTCTGCGGTGGTACTCCACCCGCTGCCTCGGGTGGACGAGATTGCCCCTGAGGTCGACGCTGATCCGCGGGCGGCCTACTTTCGGCAGGCTCACAACGGAGTCTTCGTGCGGATGGCGCTACTTGACGGGCTGCTTGGCCAGTAGACCAACAACGCGTCGCGAGGGAACGGCAGGGAACCCTTAGGCTCCCGGTGCTACAGCCTTGGCGTCCGAACGCTATTCCTCCATGCCGAGAGATTCGGGACCCTGGCGGTGGCGCGTGCGGACCCGGCTCCACCGGGCGGCCTCCGCCGAGCGGTCATGGAGAATGCTGGTGACCCCGAGCGCGCCGACCAAGACGGCGACCACGACAAGCACCTGGACGACGCCGAAGAGATCTGCGGCCGCCGCCGCGAAAAAGATAGGCACGAACGACACCGTATTGGAGATGGTGAAGAAGGTGGCGTAGACCCGGGCCCGGATGTGCTCGTGAGAGCGCTCCTGGAGCATCGTCTGCGCCGGCACAAGGATGAAGGCGTTGCACACCCCTAGGAGGGCCGCGAGCGTGGCAGCGATCGTTGCCTCCACCGCAACGGGCACATCGCCACTCAACCAAACGACGTCAAGCATAGGTTTACTC
>JALYMD010000136.1 GCA_030773875.1 Chloroflexota bacterium
CGGCGTACTCGCGCCGCCAGCGCAGGAGCAGCCCCTCGGCGATGCCATGTTCCCGGCAGACCTGCGCCGGGCGCTGCTCCTCGGCGGCGACCTGGCGCACCACCGCCAGCTGAACTCGCGGCTGAACGTCCGTCCGCGTCCCATGTTGTGCTCCTCCATCTGGCGGGCAGTCTACCGCCTCACCTTGAGGAGTTGACTTTCACCGTGGTTCGCTATTCGGGGTCCAGTCCAGTCTTCGCCGTGCTTCTCGCATCTCGTCCTATCCAACCAGTTGCAGCCCAAGACGGCACTCCGGAGGTCGGTGCCGAGGGGACGCCGAGTGCTGGTCCGATTGCCGTGACACTCCTCGACACCGAGGCGGAGAACGAGGGGACGGTTACCTTCACTGAGGTCGACGGACGGGTGACCATCTCCGGCACCGTTGAGGGCCTCACTCCGGGTGAGCACGGCATCCACGTGCATGAGACCGGCGTCTGCGTCATAGGCGAGGAGATGGCGTTCTCATCGGCTGGCGGGCACTACAACCCGACTGGCACGCGGCACGGCGGCCCGTCGATGTTAGACGCAACCCCACCGGCAGCCGGAAGTCCCACCTTGATGGGAACCCCCGGTACAACGATCGGCCATGCTGGTGACCTCGGTAACATCACTGCGGACAATGCTGGCACAGCGCAGGTGGAGATCAGCACCGATCGGTTCTCGCTAGCCGAGCTGAGCGATACCGACGGCAGTGCGCTTGTCATTCACGCCAATCCGGATGACCTCCAGACGGATCCAGCGGGCAATAGTGGACCTCGAGTTGTCTGCGGCGTGATCTTTGCCCCAATGGGAACTCCGACTGCTGGCACGCCGGCATCGTAGAGAGCGAACGCCCGCTTGCCGGGAGCGGGTGATATCCCCAAGACGGGGAGGAGTCGGGCCGCCTTCCGCTGACTGACTCCTCCCTGGTACGGTGGCTTATGAGCCAGGAGCGGGAAACTGGTCGGCGAAGGTCATTCCGGGCTGCTACAACGGCTTGTGCCGGGCCGCTCGGTCCGTTTCGCGGGTGACACCGTAGTCTATGGCCAGGTCACCCAGGGACCGTGTGTTGGCGAGGGCTCGAATGGCTGTGAGCTCCTTCGCGGTCAATCGGTAAGGGCGTGACTGTTGATACGACGAACGGCCAGAGCTCCCAACGCCACAGCATGATGGAGCATAGGCGATGCGAATGGCTCCCGACGGCAATGGGGTTTCTGCTTGAGCGATCCCCGTCGCTTCCGCCAGCTAGAGCTGAAGCTTGACGATCAGGGGCAGCCGGTACTAGCTGCCCCTGATCGTTGTTGCCGTCTCGCCCCTGCATCTCACCGAGATTGAAGAAGGGCGCGAAATCGGGCTGTGGTACGATGGCGACCACCTGCCCATCCAGGATCTCCACCGACTGCAAAACGATCCGGGCCAGGGCATTGCGCTGCTCGGGTGATGCCGCCTCCCAGGCCGCCGGCAGGTTGCGGAGGAAATTGGCCGCCTGCTCCAGCACGGCGGTCCAGTCGGTGGTCGTGGTCAGCGATGCCAGTTCTGCCCGAAGGTGCTGTCGATCAGCCAGGTAGGCCGCCTCCGTCAAATCGCCCCACTCGAACATCCGCTTGAGGCGTTCTAATCGCGCCTCAAGCTCCTTCTGCTTGCGGGCGTTCTCGTCCTGATCGTCTCGGCTTTGCCGCTGCAGTGCCACAATCCGGTCCACCATCTCATCCGGGAAGCGGAACGTCCCAAGGTAGGCCGCAATTTGCTCTTCGATGCCGTCCAGAAAGACTGACCGCTCCCCACACCCGGAGACCTGTCGCGCCTGGTAGCAGTAGACTCGGGGACGCCCGCCTTTGGATGTGTGGAAGTGCAGGGATTTGCTGCACCGCCCGCAGACGGCAAGGCCGGACAGGGAGTAGCGTCGGTGCCGCCGATTGACCTTGGCGGGATTGGTTTGGTTGGCCTCTCGTGCCCGTTGCGCCGCCTCAAAGAGGTCCGGGT
>JALYMD010000137.1 GCA_030773875.1 Chloroflexota bacterium
GGCAGCAAGGCGGGGACGGGGCCAGCGGCCTGGACCATGCGCAGCCTCCTGGGCGCGTTTGGGGTCAGCAAGTCGCCCAGCCTACCGCCCCCGCTCGACTATGAAAAGACCCTGGGTCCCGATCCTACCAGGTTGACGGCGTCCCGACCGCCGCGATAATGCAGCACCCTGGTTAGAGGGAACTGCCAGGGCCGCTCCGCATCGCGTGGTGCCGGATACCAGTGTCATAGGGTTGGGGAGAAAGCGACCCATGGTGGATGCAACGAGGTCAATCAGCTCCACGGACTCCGTCGCTGACTACCGCTACGACCACGCCAAGCGCAAGAACAACCCGCCCGCCGGCCTCGCTCCTCAGGGCCGGATCGCTGAGCGCCCCGTCGAGCGCTACGCCTACAACCCCCACCTCCCGCCTGTCCTTCGCTTCGACCCCACCGGCGCGGCCGACCACCTCCCCGAACTCCTCGAAACCGCTCGCCAGCGCAAGCTCACCGACGATGAGGTCCAGACCCTCGCCGCCGCCCTTCGCACCCACGAGCCCTGGCTGGAATGGAGCGGCAAGCGCGAAGCCAAAGGGTTCGAGGTCGATCCCATCGCCCTCCACATCCACGAGCGCGTCAGTGCCAAGGCCATCCTCGCCGTCGCCGCCCGCCAGGACGTCCAGCGCTCACTCTTTGCCGACCCCCAGCAGTCCTACCGCGAAGCCGTCCAGTTCTATCAGCACGATGTCGACTGGGCGAATCGCCTCATCCTCGGCGACTCCCTCCAGGTCATGGCCTCCCTCGCCAAGCGGGAAGCTCTCGCGGGCCAGGTCCAGATGATCTACATGGACCCACCGTACGGGATTAAGTATGCGAGTAACTTTCAGCCAAGAGTGGGACAGCGAAGTGTTTCTGATCGTAGTGAAGATCTCGCTAGAGACACTGAAGTCATCAAGGCGTACCGTGATACCTGGGCGTTGGGGGTGCACTCCTATGTGGCCTATCTCCGTGACCGATTTATCGCTTGTCGAGATCTATTAACCGATAGTGGGTCGCTCTTTCTCCAAATTGGTGACGAGAATGTGCACCTTGTTCGCTCTCTCTTGGACGAAATCTTTGGTCGCCACAATTTTGTATCGATAATTCAATTTGCCAAGACTTCGTCGGCAAGCTCAGATCTCTTGCCCGCTGTGGCGGACTACATCCTCTGGTACGCTCGTGACCATGACAGACTGAAATACCGACCACTTTTCCGGATGAAGGTGGCCGGGGAAGAGGGAGCAACCAAGTACGACGCCATAGAACACCATGACGGTTCCCGTACAATTCTCGCTGCTTCGCAGCGTTTAGCTATGACCCTTCCAAATAGCCAGTCTCGGGTGTTTGCTCTTGATCAACTGACCTCTCAGCGACCACCTGGCTCAGATCCGTTCCAATTTGAAGGACGCACGTTCACGCCTTCTCCTGGTTACTGGAAGACTGGCCTATCAGGATTGCAACGACTTGCTCAGGCTGGCAGGATAACCGTATCAGGAAACAATGTTCGGTACATTAGGTATCTCAAGGACTTCGAGGCCTTTGGTCTAAACAATCTTTGGTCAGATATCGGAAGCGTGCAGAGTCGAACCGATCCGAAGGCTTACGTGGTTCAGACAGCTACCGCAGTTGTGCAGCGCTGTCTCCTAATGAGCACAGATCCCGGTGACCTAGTTCTTGACCCAACATGCGGAAGTGGAACTACAGCTGTCGTTGCCGAGCAGTGGGGTCGTCGTTGGATCACTACCGACACCTCCCGCGTCGCCCTCGCTATCGCCCGCCAGCGCATTCTCACCGCCACCTTCGACCAGTACAAACTTCGTGACGAAGCGGCTGGTCCCTCCGGCGGCTTCTACTACAAGACCGTTCCCCACATCACGCTTAGGAGCATCGCCCAGAATGTCGCCCTCGATTCCGTCTTCGCCAAGCACGCGCCCCTACTCGCCGAGCGCCTTGCCGCCCTCAACGCCGCCCTCGCCCACGTCACTCCCCAGACTCGCACCGCGCTCGCCACGAAGCTCGCCGCCAAAGAGCGCGCCGAGGGCAAGAAGGCCGTCACCGACGCCGACCGCCGCCGCTGGCTCCTCCCCAAAGAGAAGTGGGAGGAGTGGCAGGTTCCCTTCGACACCGATTCGGACTGGCCCCAGCCTCTCCAGGATGCACTCGTCGCCTACCGCGCCGCTTGGCGAGCCCAAGATGGACGAAGTCAACGCCGTCATCGCCGCCAGCGCCGAGCAGGAAGAACTCGTCGATCAACCCGAAATCGTCAAGGGGGTCGTCCGTGTCTCTGGCCCCTTCACGGTCGAAGCCGTTCTTCCTGCGGAGGAACGCCTCGACACCGACCCCTCTCCCATCGACGAGCCCGACGGAGACCTCGACACCTTCGCGAGCAACGGGAACGGGGCTGGGGATGAGGGCGTACCGTCCATCTCCAACGAGCCTCAGAACGCCGACGCATACCTGGATAAGATGATCGCCCTCCTCCGCACCGACGGCGTCCGCTTCCTCAACAACCGCCAGGTCCGCTTCGAGCGCCTCGACCCCCTGACCGATCACGTCCTCCACGCTGAGGGCGAATGGGTCGCCGACGGTGGCGAAGCCCGCAGCGTCGCCGTCGTCTTCGGCCCCCAGTACGGCGATCTCACCGCCCTCCAGGTCGAAGCCGCCCTCCCGCTCGCCAGCCGCCGCGGCTACCAGGACATCTTCTTCGCCGCCTTCGGCTTCGACTCGGCCGCCCAGGCTGCCGTCCAGGATGATCCCAACCCCCGCGTCCGCGCCCACCTTGCCCAGATCCGCCCGGACATCAACCCTGGCATGGATGGTCTCCTCAAGCAGACCCCGAACAGCCAGCTTTTCACCGTCATGGCCCTGCCCCGCACCTGCCTGGACCACACCCACGATGGCCACTGGACCGTCACCATGGAGGGTGTCGACGTCTACGATCCCGTCACCAACGAGCTGCACAGCACCCGCCACGACAAGATCGCCGCCTGGTTTCTCGACACCGACTACGACGGCCGCACCTTCTGCATCACCCAGGCCTTCTTCCCCGACAAGAGCGCCTGGGACAAGCTCGCCCGTGCCCTCAAAGGCGTCATCGACCCGGACGCCTTCGCCGCCTTCAGCGGCACCGTCTCCCTTCCCTTCCCTGCCGGCCGCCACGCCAAAGTCGCCGTCAAGGTCATCGACCCCCGCGGCACCGAAGCCATGCGCGTCCACGCCCTCACCGACGAGGCCACCTACCGATGACCACCCCCAAAGCCGGCCA
>JALYMD010000138.1 GCA_030773875.1 Chloroflexota bacterium
ACGAGGCGACGGTGCTCGTCCATGTGCTGGACGCGACCCATCCCAACGCGGCCGAGCAAGCGACGACGGTCGGCAACGTCTTGGAAGAGCTTGGCGCCGATGACAAGCCGATGGTGCTGGCGTTGAACAAGATCGACGCGCTGCGGTCCGATCGTGACGTCGATCCATCGGCGCTGGCCGCCGAGGTTGGATTCGACCACCCTGAAGACGCGGCAGCGATCTCAGCGCAGAAGAGGCTCGGGTTGGACGGCCTGCTGGCCAAGATCGAGGCGACGCTGGAGGCTGACGCCAACTTTGTCCCGGTTCGGCTCTCGGTCCCGTTCGACCGGACCGATCTGGTCGATCGCTTCCACCGCCTTGGCCGGGTGGAGGAGACCAGCCACGACGAGACCGGTACGACGCTCCTGGGCCAGCTCCCGGCGGCTGCGGTCGGGCGCTTCGCACCCTTCCTTCAGCAGTTGCCACGCCTCGCCGCTGAGCGCTCCGAGGGCGCCGATGGAGCGGCCCTCGCACCGGAGGCCCAGAGTCGCGTCGCTGCGGCGGCGCCGGAATCGGCCGCGTAGACCCTGCTCCCAGCCTCAACTTCGCCAAGTTCGTCCCAGCCGGGCGGTCACCTGCGAAAGTGACCGCCCGGTCTGCTGTGGGGGGTGCCTACTCGTAGCGCAGCGCCTCTGCCGGGGCGAGCCGTGACGCCTGCCGGGCCGGCAGCCAGGTCAGCAGCATCGCGGCGCCTACGGTGAGGGCGAGGATGAGGCCGATGAGCTCCCAGGGCACGATGAAGTCGACATCGCTCGAATTGACTTCGTCGAGCGATGTGAAGAGGTTGCGCGCCAGGAGGACGCCGAGCACGGCGCCGGAGAGGACCCCCAGCATCACCACGAACGCTGTCTCGATCAGGAACGAGAGTGCGACGGTCGAGCGCTGGTAGCCGAGCGCCCGCAGCATCCCGATCTGCTGCCGCCGCTCCACCACCGAGCGGAACGCCACCACGCCGACTGCGGCGATCCCGACGAACAAGCCCAGCCCCATGAACCCCTCGATCAGGTAGAGGATCCCGTTGAAAAATCGCTGCTCCTCCGCCAGTTGATCACGGATGGTGGAGGCTTGCACCCCATTCGGGAGCAGCGCGGCCTCGATTTGCTTGGCGGCTCGATCCGCTTGATCTGGGTCGGACAGGCGGACGTAGTAGGAGGTCCCGGCGGGCTGCGGAAAGATCTTGGCGAGTGTTAGCTGGGCCGTGTAGAGTCCCCAGAACGCGCCGTTCTTGCCGTCGATGATCCCGATCACCGTCACGGGGTGCGACTGGCCCGTATCCGGGTTGCGGACCTCAAGTCCGATTGGCACGAACGGCTTGTCCGGGCCGATCCGCCCCAGTTCCAGGTCGTCCTCCCACGCCTCGCCGTCGACCGCGGCGGCGTTGATGACCGCGACATCCGGCTGCGTCTGCAGCGCTCGGATCACCTCCGCGTCCGTGGCGTAGCCGATGGCGCGGGCCTGGAGCAGGAAATCGCTCTCTTCGATGAATCCCGGGTCCATGCCGCGGACGCTCCAGGTCTTCCAGACCGGGGCAGCAGTGGGGCGGACCGCGGCAGTTTCGCTGCCCGTCACGACCGTCCCGATCGCTTCGAGGTCCGTCGTGTCGACCCCTCGTGCCTGCAGCGCCCCCCGGAACTCGCCGATCGGATTCGTTGACGACCCCTCGGCGACGACGTCCCAGCCGGCGCCTGCCTCATCACCAAGGAAGAGGTTGGCGACGTTCTTGTTCATGGTCGCCATCATCACGAGGGAGAAGACGATCAAGGAGAACATGGCGATCGTCAGGCCGGTCCGGCCGCGGGAAGCTCCCGGGTAGGCGATCGCGGTGCGGACAGCCGGCAGGAGCGACCGGAAGAGCCCGCCCAGCCGGCTCAGCGCGGCGAGCAGGACGCCCAGGTTGTTGACGAGGACGATCGTCGCCCCGATCACCATGAAGATGCCGGAGAGGAAGAACATCTCGAAGTCGCTGTCCAATTCCCCCCAGAGTCGCTCGGCGATGTGCTCCGGCAGCAGCCAGAGGGTCAGCAAGTAGAGCCCGACGATGGTGAAGACCGGTCGCCCAGGGACGCCGAAGAAGCGCAGCAGGAGGGCCGCGCCGAACGGCAGCAGGCTCATCCCCGCGTAGAACGGGAACTGGGTGCCGCTCTCATTTCCCGCGCGCGTGGCGAATGCGCCCACCAGCAGGAGCAGGGCGGCCCAGACCAAGGTCATCTTCTTCCGCCGGCCTGAGGAGGCATCCGGAATGTCGCGCACCGCCGCGACGATGTTGAGGCGGCTGATCCGCCAGGAGGAGCCCACCACGGCCAGGAAGGTGATCGTCACGCCGAGGGCGTAGGCGATGACGAGGCTGCGGGGCGTCACCCGTGGCTCGATCGGCACCCACTCCCCGAAGAGGTACCGGATCCCCGCTGCCATGCCGGCCGCGACCACGACGCCGAGCGTGGCACCGATGAGACCGGCGACAAGTGCGTACCCGGCTCCCTCCGCGACGAACTGCTGGATAAGCTGCCGACGGTGCGCCCCCACGGCGCGCGTGATCCCCATCTCGGTCCGTCGCTCGGCGGCGAGCATGGTGAAGATCAGCACGATCAGCATGATGCCCGCGGCGACCGAGAAAAGTCCGAGCACCAAAAAGAGGCCAGTCGCGCCCTGGGCCATGGCGGCGGCCTCGTCCACCCAATCCCGCTTGACGGCCACGACGCCGGTCCCGTTCGGGAGCACCACCTGGAGGTTGGCAACAACCGAGGCTGCCGGCGCCATGCTGTCGCGCACGCCGCCCGCGTTGGAGAGGAGGATCATGCTCAGCGCGTCGGGTTGGCCCGTGATCTGCCGGAGGCGATCCAGTGGCACGGTCATCCCGATCTTGCCCGGTTCGAGCACGCCGCTGAGAATCGTGTTCTCGGCGATGGCGCTCACCGTGAGGTCAATCGGCGCGTTGCCGTAGTAGACGGTCAGGCGGTCACCGGCAGTCGCGTCTAGCTTGTTCGCCGCCGCCTCGCTTAGCACGACCCCGTCGGCCGGAAGTGCCGCGAGATCGATCGGTTCCCCGTTCAGACCCTGGATGCCGCCGAACCCTCCAATGCGGCTCGTTTCGACGCCTGCCAGCGTGACTTCCGGCTCTCCCTGCCCCTTGTCCTGGTTGAGGACCGGCACGGTCTCGACCAGCACCGGCAAGATCCCGTCGATCCTGTCGTCCTCGGCGAACGCCTCGTCCAGGCGCGTGAGCGTGGCGGCGTCGATCTTCTCGGTGGAGGCGCGACTGATCTCCGCGTCGCGGTTCTGGCTGGAGACCACCACCTCATCGACGTGGCCGAGTTGCCGATAGATGTGGCTGGTGGTCGAGTGGTCGATCGTGTCACCGACGCTCAGCGCGGCGGCAATGATCAGGGTGGAGAGCATCAGCCCGACCACGATCAGCGTCGTCTGCGCCCGTCGCCGTGGGATGTTGCGCACCCCGAGTTTGAAGACCACTGGCCGCCGCCAGGCCACCCAGGCGACCGAAAGCAGGCAGACCGCCAGCAGCGCCAGCAGCACCAGCATGATCGAGGTCATCGAGACCCCGAAGACCTCGTTCATCGAAAGACTCCTTTGGCACGCTGAGGCCGGTCCGTCGTCGCCGGCGCTCGATGATTGCTATACGGCGACGAGATTCGCCGTTGGGATCAGGTCACGATTGAAGGACGCTTGGGAGGGGATTGGCCTGGCTGGCTGGACCTCCTCGTCAACGATGAGGCCGTCGCTCATCCGGATGATCCGGTCACACAACGCCCCCACCCCCGGGTCATGCGTCACGATCACCAGCGTCAACCCCGCTCGCGCATTCAACTCCCGCAGCAGGTCCAGGATCTCCGTCGCCGTCTTGGAGTCCAACGCCCCCGTCGGCTCGTCGGCCCAGACGATCGCCGGCTCGTTGACCAGGGCGCGGGCGATCGTCACCCGCTGCCGCTGCCCCCCCGACAATTCCGCCGGCCGGTGCTTGGCCCACTCCCGCAGCCCGACCGTCTCCAGCGCCGCCAGGGACTGCTCCCGCGCGGCCTTCGGCTTGACCCCGGAGACCAGCAGCGGCAGCTCGACGTTCTCGACGGCCGAGAGGACCGGCAGCAGGTTGTAGACCTGGAAGATGAAGCCCATCCGCCGCGCCCGGTAATCGGTGCGCTGGCGGTCGGAGAGGCGGGCAAGGTCGGTCCCTTCCAGCCAAATCTGGCCGGCGCTGACGTGGTCGAGGCCGGAGAGGCAGTTGAGGAGGGTGGTCTTGCCGCAGCCGGAGGGACCCATCACCGCTACCATCTCGCCGCGCCGCACGGCGACATCGATCCCCCGCAGGGCGGGGACTTGGCTCGTGCCGGTGTCATAGGTCTTGACCACCCCTTCCGCCCGAATGATGGCGTCAGGGTTGGAGGAGGCCGCCGACGCCTGTCCGTTATTGCCGCCGCGATGACGTCGAAACATGGTTCCGTTCCCTTCTTCCTGCCGTGGGCCCCGGTACTCCGACTCTACGATACGGCTATAGCCGTGAGTTGGGCAGTAGCTCGTCGCTCTGGTCTGAGGCGCCGGAAGAACAGGCCTCTCCGGCTGGCAGAGCCAGCCTATGGCTGAGCCTGATCCACTTACGGATCGATCTAACGCCGATGCTCTCATGCCACTGTCACGAAAATATCAACGAGGCGAAAAGCGCCGTCGGGAGGGCCACAATGCAGAGGAAGCATGCGCCCGCCCCTCTGCTTCGCAGGACCGTCCCTGATCGTGCCGTGGTCACCCTTCACCCCATTGTAGGGCGCTTCACACACTGTCTGGGAGGGAAGTTCACCAGGCGTCCTGCCCGCCGTGGTCCAGTTTGTCGTCCAAGGCACATTCCTCCCCAAATGACCAGGCCCGGATGTCGCTGTCACTTCCCTCGGACTATCGCGCGACCTTGCCCCGGCCGCGCGACGGGGCGTATGGTGCCCCGCGAGTTGCTCTCTGAATTCCGGCCGGGTGCCAGACGAAGACCGGCTTCGGCGATGCGTGAGGAATCCACCGCACCTGGTCCACCGGGAGGAGTTTGCGCGTGAGTGTCCCGGCCGCCCTCCGCCCCGCATGGCACTCCATGGCTCGGGTGACGGGGGCGCCGCCTCGGCGCGAGGCCGTCGAATTGATGGACGAACCTGGCCAGGATCCGGTTGAGCTTGCCGCGAACCTGCGCGACATCCGCCGCGTCAACCGCCTCGGCGGCGGGACGGCGGCAGTGCTCTCCGAGCTGCCTGCCCTCCTCGCCCCGGTCCCTCCTGATCGCGAGGCATCGGTCCTCGACCTCGGGACCGGCTCAGGTGACATTCCCCTCGCCATCGCGAGATGGGGACGCCGCCACCGCCGCCGGGTCCGGGTCGTCGCCAGCGACATCTCCGACGACATCCTTGCGGCGGCAAGTCCGGTCGTAGCGGGAGAGCCGGCGATTGAACTGGCTCGCTTTGACGCCCGAGCGGTCCACCTGCCCGATCGCAGCTTCGACGTGGTGCTTTGCTCGATGACCCTGCACCACTTCCAACCGGACGATGCGGTCGCGGTCCTGAGCGAGATGAACCGCCTGTCCCGGCACGGCTTCGTGCTGAACGACCTCGCCCGAAGTTGGCACGGCTATGCCGGCGCCTGGCTCTCCTCCCGCCTCGCTACCCGAAACCGTATGACCCGTCACGATGCGCCCCTCTCTGTCCTCCGGGCCTACACGCCGGCCGAGTTAGAGGACCTCCTGGCGCGTGCTGACATTCGCGGCGCGCTGGTCCGTCGCCGACCCCTCTTCCGCATGACGGCAGTACATCAACCATCCCTCCCGTCTGAAGCGCCCCCTCCGTCACGGCAGACGGACGCCGCTTTCAGTCCATCCCTGGCCGGTCCTCCGGCCGATCATCCCATGGATGCAGAGCGGTGACGGTTGCGAGATCTCGTTCCTACGACGCGGAGGTCATCGTGGTCGGTGCGGGGCCGGGAGGCAGCGCCACCGCCACCTTGTTGGCCGCCGCCGGGCATGAGGTGCTGATGCTGGACAAGGCGAGCTTCCCGCGCCACAAAGCCTGCTCGGAGTACCTCAACCCAGGCGGGGTGCGGGTGCTGGGGGTGCTAGGGGTGGAGCCTGCGGTTCTGGCTGCCGGTCCCCACCGAATGGAGGCGATGCGCACCTTTGCCCCCGGGGGCCGGAGCTACCTCGCCAACTTTGCTAAGGGGCATCCAGCTCGCCCGGCCATTGGTCTTTCCCGTCGCCGCCTCGACCACCTGTTGCTTCAGCGCGCGGCCGAGGTAGGCGCCTCCGTCCACGAGCGTGCCCACGTTCGAGAGGTTTTGGTCGAGAACGGTCAGGTGGTTGGCGTCGAGGCGACGATCGGTGGGACGCGCGAGCGACTGCGCGCTCCTCTTATCGTGGGCGCGGACGGACACCACTCCGTCGTCAGCCGTACCCTCGGGCTAGATGTTCCATCTCACTGGCCTCAACACACCGGCCTGGTCGCCCACTACCGAGGAGTGACCGGCCTCGATCGACACGGCGAGATGCATGTCGCCCGGCATGGATACGCGGGACTCGCCCCACTGGAGAACGGGCTCACTAACGTCGCGTTTGTCGCCAACGCGGCCGCCGTGAGCGGTCGAGACGGGTCGCTGGAGCGCTTCTTCGAGCAGGGTTTGGCCGGGATCCCATTGGTCGCGGAGAAACTCGCGCACGCGAGCCGTGTGGGTAGCATCCGTGGAGTCGGCAGCATGATCCGCCGCGCCCGACGCACCTCCGGCGACGGCTTCCTGCTCGTCGGTGATGCTGCCAGTTTTCTAGACCCCTTCACCGGCGATGGCATCTACGAAGCGCTACGGGCAGCAGAACTGGCAGCGCCAATCGCCAGCGCAGCCCTCCTCGCGGGAGACACCTCGGGGCGTGCATTGGCGCCATACCGGGCGGCTCGCCGCCGCACCTTCACCGCGAAGCGACAGGTCTGCTGGATTGTGCAGGGCTTCATCCACGCCCCTGTCTTGATGGACTACGTCACGGAACGCCTCGATCGCCGGTCCGCCC
>JALYMD010000139.1 GCA_030773875.1 Chloroflexota bacterium
GTTGAGGCTGGTTCGTCCGCAGTGCAGAACGATTTCACTCGTCACAACCTCGTCGACGTGTCCGGCACTGGCTCTGTTGTCCTGGTCTCCCAGTTCACCGCCAACTTCACGGACGGACCGGCGACTCCTGGACCTGAAGGCACACCAGCCGCAGGGGGACCTCCAATCACGACGTACGGATGTGACGGCGGGTGCCGGTAAACCCGCGGGGCGGCGGGAAAAACGAATGCTCATCACCGCACGTGGGGTGGAGCGCTCCATGTCGCTCGCGATTCTCGACGGTGCGCCGTCACGGTCATGCACTGGCACCGGGCAGGGACGCTCATCACGGATCCGCGACAAGCGCGAGGCGGAGCGCTTGGACGGCTGCCGCCGCTCGCGACTCCACGTCCAGCTTGGCGAGGATGTTGCCAACGTGCGTTGACGCCGTCCGCTTGCTGATGAAGAGGGTGTCGGCGATGTGCTGATCCGTGTCACCCCTCGTGAGAAGGCGGAGCACTTCGATCTCGCGAGGGGTGAGGCCGAGAGGAGCTCCGGCGGTGCTCGGCCCACGGGTGGTGCGGGAACGGCCGGTGAGGCTGAGGGCCAGCGCTGCCGCCTCCGCAAGATCCTGCGTGCGGCCGATTTCCGTTTCCTGGGCGAACGCAGCGGTCCCAAGCACCCGGCGAACAGCCTGAATGTCCCGCTCGTGTGCGGCACGATCGACCGGGGCGAGAGGGGCGCCCAGGGTCACGCGCCAGGCTGAGGCGACCGCCAACAGGCGGGCGGCAGCGCGGTGGTCGCTCGCGACTCCGGCCAACCCCTCTAGGCATTCGATGATGCCGAGCTTATCCCCGAGTTCCTGCCAGAGGTCAAGTGCTTCCTGGTAGTGGGCTGCGGCTGCGGCGTCATCGCCCTCGGCCCGCCCCACATCGCCGAGGTCCTGACGGGCGGAAGCGACGCCGGGGCGATCCCCCAGGTGCTGGAACCGGGACAGCGCTTCCTCGCCGGAGCGGCGGGCGCCCGTGGTGTCGTCCTGATGCCGTGCGACGCGACTGAGGTGGAGGTGGGCGTAGGCAACCCCATGGGCATTGTCGAGGCGCTGCCAGGTCGCTAGGGTCGTCTCAAAGAGGTCGCGGGCCGCGGCATGTTCGCCGACGGCGCAGGCAACCATGCCAAGGTTGTTGAGAGAAAGGGCGATGCCGTAGTCGTCTCCGAGGGCTCGCCGGATCGCGAGAGCCTCCTCGTGCAGGTGGCGGGCACGGTCGTAGTCTCCCCGGTGCGCCGCCACCAAGCCCAGCCCGTTGAGCGCGTCGGCGACCCGGTGCCGGTTCCCGATCTCGCGCCAGAGTGCCAGCCCCGCCTCATACAGGGCATGAGCACGGGCATAGTCCGCAAGATCGAGGGCAAGGTTGCCCAGGCGGTGAAGGGCCTTTGCCCGGAGGTTTGGTGCAGTGCCGGGTTCGGCTGCCAGCGCCCGCTCCAACAAGGTCCGGCCCTCGACGACGTACCCACGGCGAAACCAGAAGGGCCACAGGGCAGCACCCATCCGCACGGCCATCTCCGCCTCACCATGGTCGAGCAACCAGTGGAGCGCGGCTCGGAAGTTGTCGTGATCGGCCTCCAAGAGATCAAGCCAGCGGGCTTGCCCAGGCCCAGCGAGTTCGGCTTCAGCCTGCTCGGCCAGCGCGAGGAAGTGTCTCGCGTGGGCACGCCTGCTCGCGTCCGTTTCGCCGGCAGCATCAAGTTGCTCCCGGGCAAATTCGCGGATGGTCTCCAACATGGCGAAGCGAGGGGCACCGTCCTGAGTCTCAGCGGGCCGGACGAGGCTCTCGTCGACGAGGGCGGTGATGCCGTCCAGGATGTCAACGGTTGATGCAGCGATTTCGCGGACGATTGCCTCTGCTGCCTCCAGCGTGAAGCCGCCAAAAAAGACGGCGAGACGGCGGAAGAGGATCTGCTCGGCAGAGGTCAGGAGATCGTGGCTCCAGGCAATTGCGCCGCGCATCGTGCGCTGGCGATCCGGACGGTCTCGTGACCCGCTGGTGAGCAGGTCAAGGCGATGCTGCAGCTTTGGCAGCATCGCGGCAGGTGGCAAGAGCCGGGTGCGAGCGGCCGCCAGCTCGATGGCTAAGGGCAGTCCGTCGAGTTGACGGCAGATCTCAACGAGCACCGGAGCGGTCGCCGAGTCGAGGACGAACGAGGGGTCCGCGGCCCGCGCCCGCATCGTGAAGAGCCGTATGGCCCCGTACCGGTCCAACTCCTCTACGGGTGGTGTCACGCGCGGGGGAGGCACGGCCAGAGGACCGAGGGGGAAGTGGTGCTCCGGGGAGATATGGAGAGGGGCACGGCTGGTCGCGAGGATCTTGAGGTCCGGGCAGGCGGACAAGAGTTCTGCGATGGCTGGGCTGGCTTCGATCACCTGCTCGACATTGTCCAGAACCAGTAAGACCTGCCGCGTCCGGAGTTCGTCTTGTAGCGCCCGGAGCGGCGTCGTAGCGGTATCAACCTGCACCCCGAGGACGCGCGCAATCGTGGAGACCACGAGGTCAGGGTCTCGCAGCGGGGCCAAGTCCACGAACCAGACGCCATCACCAAACGTGCCGCCCAACGCGGCGGCAACATGAAGAGCTAACTGGGTCTTCCCTGTGCCACCTGCCCCCGTCAGGGTGACAAGAGGAACATCGGGGCGCTGGAGCAAGAGATGCAGTGCACCGATCTCCCGTTCCCGGCCGAGCAGGGGGCTGCGCAGGACCGGCAGATCGCCGTCCAAGGATGTTGATGAGAGTGCACTGGTCATGGACGGTCTCGAGTGGAAACGCAATCGAAAGGTTTTCGCATCATGCGCCAGTGCCGAAGCCGCGTCAACGACTGATCACGGCTGTGCTTGGAACAGCAGTCTCCCCCAGGCGAGAGCCACATGATGCGTAACAGTCAGGTCTGGTGGCAGGGGTCGATGACGTCCTTCGTAGCATTCAGGGGTGGGTGTCGATGACTTCAGGAGCGCCGGAACGGGGATGGCAGGGACGACGGCCCAGTCTCGGTGGCGGATGCGGTTGTTCTCGTGGCGCCCACGGACAGCGCGTTCGGTCGATCGTGGCTGCGGGACGGGTCGAGATGAGATACCATCCGTGTTCGCCGCGAACCGGACCCTCGCGGCTTCCGGTCCCAAACCGGAGCGAGGAGGGGCGGTCCCAAACAGACGAAGCCGGAAGGCGACACAAACCATACAAGGAGGAGAACCGTGAAGAGGCGCAACGCTGACAGTGTCCGTCAGCTGACGGCCGAGGTGATGGCCGGCAAACTCTCACGACGCGAGGTCCTTCAGCGCGCGGCCGCCTTAGGGTTGAGCGTGCCGCTTGCCGCCGCCCTGCTCCGTGCCGGCGCCGCGGGAGCCCAGGAGGCAACGCCCTCCGGAACACCGACCGCGCCACCGCCGTCCGGCCCACCGATCAAGATTGGCGCCTCGGTCTCCACCACCGGCTCCAACGGCCGGACCGGCCTCTACCAACAGGAGGCATTCCGGCTCTGGGAGGCCCAGAAGAACGCGAGCGGCGGGCTGCTCGGGCGCCCGGTTCAGTTCATCATCTACGATGATCAGTCCGATCCGACGACCGGTGCCCGGCTCTACGAGCGGCTCCTGAACGAGGACAAGGTGGATCTTGTCCTGGGCCCCTACTCCTCGTCGGTGACCCAGGCGGTAGCCCAGGTTACGGAGCGCGCTCAGTTGCCACTCCTGGCCGCCGGCGCCTCCGCGTCCGACATCTGGAAGCGCAACTATCGGTATGTCTTCGGCGTCTACTCGATCGCCGAGGACTACTTCAAGAGCATCCTGCTCGAAATCGCCCCGGCCCAGGGGTACAAGACGGCGGCGGTCATCTACGAGGACACACTCTTCCCGACTGCCACGGCTCAAGGCGCGATCGCCCACTGCGAGACTGCCGGCATCCAGGTGATGGTCAACGAGAAGTACCCCGCCAAGGCGACCGATGTCTCCTCGGTCTTGACCAAGGTGCGCGACGCAAACCCCGACATGCTCATCGGGGGAAGCTACTTGCCGGATGCGGTACTGATCACCCGGCAGTCTAAGGAACTGGGTGTCAATCCCAAGCTCTTCGCCTTCTCGGTCGGCGCCGCTCAGCCGGACTTTGCCGAGGCCCTCGGCGCAGACGCCAACTACGTGCTGGGTCCATCGATGTGGGAGCCGGAGATTGACACCGCTGGCAACCAGGCCTTTGTCGAAGCATACCGGGCGATGTTCCCTGGCCGTGAGCCGGACTACCACTCCGCGACGGGCTACTCCGCAGCTCAGGTCCTGGAGGCCGCAGTGACGGCGGCCGGCTCCTTGGATCGGGAGGCGATCCGCGAGCAACTCCTCTCGCTCCAGATGGAGACGGTTCTGCCAGGCAAGTACCAGGTCAACGAGCAGGGGCAGATGATCGGGCACATCCCGCTGACGATCCAGTGGCAGAACCTTGCCCGGGTCATCGTAGCGCCGGAGCAATTCGCCGCCGGAGATCTGATCTTGCCGACGCC
>JALYMD010000140.1 GCA_030773875.1 Chloroflexota bacterium
CATCAATGCGCTCTTCTAGAGGGGCAAGCGACATCGCTGATGAGCTTCCATCAAGTTCGTCCGGTGCCTCTGGTGAGAGGTCACTGGAGGTCGGAGGCGGACTTGGATCGACGATCTGAGGGGCACCAGTAGCCTCATCCGCGCTTACCGGATCAGGTTCGATCGCGACGCTCGGTGCATCGCACACCTGCTCCACGGGAGGGTGCAGGGAAAGGGATGATGGATTCAAATCTGCCGGAGGTGGTTCGACCGAGCCTGGCACGCTGGTGGGGGGATCGGGGAGGGCAAGCGAGACGGGCTGCCACGGCTGGACGGGTGCTGGCGGAACGCCAAGAGGGATGCCCCGAGAGCGTAGGCCGACGAGACACGCGCCTCGTTCCCGAACGTTGCGCTCCGGCGTCTGGCGGTTGAAATGGAACGCGAGGTCATGCCGGTCCCCCGCCACGTCTTCAACCCCCATGATGAGGGTAGGAATTACGTGGCGGCCGATCGTGTCGACGGCGGCCACGTCCAGGATGTGCTCCAGCGCGACGCGGTGGATTCCCCGGCCTGCTCCGCTGCCCCAGATGACCGAGCGCGTTGTCAGCCAGATATTGCAGGACGTGCGCTCCAACCCGGCCCCAATCGGGGCCGTGAGCGTCCCGCTCCAAATCACGTTCTCCTGCTCGTAGCGGGTGGCCTCCTCCCAATCCAGATGCAGACCGGGATCGGCGGAGGCGGCGCCGACGGCAGCCTCGGGAAGCCCTGCCGCGCGCAGCGCCCCCAGGGCCTGCTCCGCCCGGCGGGGACCACGCAGCTGCAGGAGTGGGCCCCGGAACTTGAGGACAAACCCACGACCGACGGACCCGTCCAGGTAGCGAAGGCGGAGGGCGGCATCAGGACGGTCAGATTGGGCGAGGGGCCGGGCGCCGCAGAGCCAGCCGATCGGCAACCCGAATCCATGCGCTCGACCTTCATCGACGAGGAGATAGCGGTCCGTGATGCGGAGTTGCGCGCCTTCTAATCGCCCGCCGTGCGAGGCACCACCGGGGAAGCCCCCAATGACATCCACCTGGCACTCGAAGCGAACCTGACCGCGCTCCGCCCGCCAGTTGTCATCATTGTGATGACCTGACGCGGCGGAAGCCCCAACCACTCCCGCGTTCCCCTGCCTTGCCCGCTCGCGCACGATGTCGAGCACCATCCGATCTGTTTCCTCCCCCCGCCAATCGGTGCCACCGACTGGCTCCATGCGCTTGACCGGTGCCGAGGTTCCCCACTGCCAGAGGTGGTCAAATATCTGACCCAGCAACCCGGCGACGAGGTCGGATGTGCGATGCTTTAGCGCGTCGCCTGGCTCGCGCGAGTGCTCAATCCCCCCTCGGTAGCTCCTATGGTAACGCGGCTGACCTGTACGTACAACAGCGACCGGGCACCGTGCGAGGTGGCCTGTTTGCCTTGACGGATCGATCTCACACGGTGGCGTCCCATACGTTGTATTGATGTGGGGAACGCGTGGGGAGGAATGGGACCGGACGGGGCCAACGCCGCCGCAAGGGCGGGACGAACGGAGCAACCGAGGCAATGACGAACGCGATGGCGGCGGAGGCAGCCCTGGCGGGGGCCACCTGCGCCTACTCGACGCTCGACCCGGCAACGGCACCCGCGGCAACGTCCTTCGAGGCCGTGCTGGCGCGCTACCAGGGAGAGATCTACCGGTACACCATCCACCTGACTCGCAACCGCACCGATGCCGATGACCTCTATCAGGAGACCCTGCTCAAGGCCTATCGCGCCTTCGGCCGCTTGGACGGCGCGGCGAACCACCGCGCCTGGCTTTACCGGATCGCCACCAACACCTTCCTCAGTGATCGGCGTAAGCGCAGCCGCGAAGCCGGGTTGGACGAGGCGACCGAGCAAGCCTTGACCGCCGCACCCGACGACCATGCCGCTGGACTCGACGCCCGCGACCTGCTGCGAGAGGTTGAGTCCTTCGTTGCGGCTCTGCCGGTGAAGCAGCGGCTTGCGCTGATCTTGCGGAAGCATCACGAGTTGGGCTACGCCGAGATCGCGGCGACCCTCAAGTGCTCTGAGGCGGCGGCCCGGGCCAACGTCCATGAGGCTCTACGCAAATTGCGCCAATCCTTCGGCGACCGACTGTGATCGCCCAGGCAGGACCCCGCGATGGAGACGACCGATGACCTCGATGAGGACCGAACCCGATGGAAGCGATCATGACCGCATCTGACGACCAAGCGAACCAGGTCCCCGACCTTGAGGAGCCGACCGCGACGATGACGGTGGCGCCGACGGGCACCTGGCCCGATATCGGCATCATCGCCGCCGCTCATCAGCCCGGCATTGATCCCTGCGATGTGGCCTGCGACGCGATGCCTGGCCACGTCGTCGGGGACTTGACACCGCCAGAGATGGCATGGCTGCTGGACCACACCTCAGACTGCTCCTACTGTGCCAATATGCTGAACGGCTACGAACGCGTGGACGACGCGCTGGAGCGCCTGATTCCCCCTGCCAGTCAGGCAGCTCCACCCCCGCTGCCATTCTTGCCCTCCACCAGGCGGGCAAGCTATCGCAGGATCGACAGCCCCGTTGGTCCGCTCCTCGTCGCCGCGACAGAGGCTGGGGTGTGTGAGATCGGCTTCGCGCGCAGCGAGTCCGAGGCGGAGTTCCGTGGCCGGCTGGTGGCGCGAGGGCTGACCCCGGTTCCGGACCTGGATGAGGCGACGGTGGCGACGGGCGGGCAAGCGATTGCCCAGCTCCGAGAGTACTTCGAGGGGCGCCGCAATCGGTTCGACGTGCCCCTGGACTTTGCCGGTGTGACGCCGTTCACACGGGCGGTGCTGGACGCCACAGCCGAGATTCCATTTGGCCGCCTTAGCACCTACCGCGATATCGCCACGCGAATTGGGAAGCCTGGAGCGACCCGAGCCGTCGGCAACGCCCTCGGCCGGAACCCAATCCCCGTCATCGTCCCCTGCCACCGGGTCGTTCGCTCCGGAGGCTCGCTTGGCGGCTATACGGGTGGCATCGCGATCAAGGAGCGCTTGCTGGCCCTGGAAGGCGCAGCGCTCGTGACCGCGTAGCTCGCTCCCTGGACGTCGGAGACAGCGTCTGGCTCCCATCCCCTCCTCCTCCTCCGGCCCCGGGGAGGAGTTCTCGTAAGAGAAGCGGCCCCCTGACTCCCGCGCCATCCCGGTTCACGCGAGAACCGTTGGGGGAGCCCGTCGCTTCCCGAATCCGCGCACGTCGCCATGACGGCCAGAACAGCGCGTCCCTTGGGCGGCGATTCAAGCGGGGCCATCGGTAAGCGTCCGGGGCTGAGGCAGCATTGCCCTGGTACAGTAGTTCGCCGCCGGTGTCAGGACGCTACGGCCGTCCGACTTCCCTCTCGCTCGAAAGGACACGGCCGTTGGCCAGAGCCAGGAGTGTAGACATCGCCGACGGGGCGATGCTGGCAACGGTGGGCGTCTGGGCCGGCAACAACGTAATCGCCAAGGCGGCGCTGCGCGAGATCGACCCGTTGCCGTACGCGCTTGGGCGCGTGGCGATTGTGGTGGTACTCCTGTTCGCCTGGCTGGGGATCCGGCGGGTTGACCTGCGGGTGCGCCGGGTAGACCTGCCGTTCCTGGCATTGGCCGGCTTCACCGGCTTCGGCGCCTACGGTCTGCTCTTCATCGTTGGGCTGGGGCGGACATCGGCCTTCTCGGCCGCGCTGCTGATCTCGCTCGGGCCGCTCTTAACCCTGCTGTTTGCGTCCCTGCTAGGGATCGAGACGGTCCGTCGCGGCCAGTGGACCGGCGTTGCCGTGGCTGCCGCCGGGGTCGCTCTTTTCGTCGGGGACAAGCTGCTGGCCAACCGGCCGGCAGTCGGGGACGCGCTGACCCTGCTGGCCGCCGTGACCTTCGCTGTCTACAGCCTGGCGACTAAGAGCGACCGGCAATAGGCCTCGCTAGAGTCGTCGGGTGGTGGGGCGGGTGACCCAGCGGTAGCAGGTGCGTGCCCGCTGTATCAGGCAGCGGGTGACCACGAATGCAGCGGCAAGGAAGAGGT
>JALYMD010000141.1 GCA_030773875.1 Chloroflexota bacterium
CGCGTAACAGATTCTCGATCGTTCGCCCGGATCCGGAGAGCAGCACCGCAAGGGCCACCTCGCCAGTCGCGGTCTCGTTGCCGACCTCCTGGGGGTGGGGCGTGGACGTAGCTCGACCTCCTCCCCATGCGGCTCGCGATCGAACGTGCGACGCGTTCCCGGATTGGGTTCTAGGGCGCGGCCTCCGTCGGTCCCTGGGCGTTCGTGTGCCTCGGATATCTGGGTGCATCGCCAATGACGATCGCCGGACATCGCAGAGCCACTCCCTCCGGCGAGGGTTGCTTAGCCGCTCGCGGCGCTCTTTCGCCGGCCCCGTGGCCGACCTGGGCTCTTTGCCGGCGTCTCGGGCGCCGGCTCGTTCCCGTTCGTGGGTGTCTCCTGCTCGCGCTCGGCCGCGGACCGGCGCCGGCGTCGGGTCAGGCGGCTCCGCTGCAAGGTGGACCCAGCAGGCGGCGTGACTTCCTGCCAAGGCACTGGGGAGGAGAGCACCAGGGCTGTTGAGCAGCGCGCCCCGGCGGCGCTCAAGTCGTCGACGAGTTGTTCCAGGGCTGCTGTGTCAGCGACATGCACCTTTACCACATGGGTGGCGGTCCCAGTGGTGCGGTGGCACTCGGCGACGGCTGGTTCGGAGCGCACGCGGGTCAGGAAGGCGTCGTAATGATCCGGCCCGACTTCAGCGGTGACTAAGGCGGTCAGAGGGCGACCCAGTGCCGCTGGCGAGACGATCGCCCGGTAGCCGGTCACCACCCCTCGCTCTTCCAGGCGGCGGACCCGTTCAATCATCGCCGGGCTAGAGAGGCCGACCTGCTCCGCTAGCGCTTTCATCGTAAGGCGGCCAGCCGCTTGCAACGCAGCAAGGATTCGCTCGTCCAGACTGTCGATTTGGTTCACCATGCCTCATCACCTGCCTCTGGATTCGCTCGCCTCGTCTACCCAAACGGCAACCCGGGCCGCGTTATATTCGGCTTCAGGGCTCGAACGTCTTGCGAGTCGCAGTCTATCCGCGGATTCTGTTTGACGCAAGCGAAGTCCGCAGGTGACATGATTCCTGCGAACCTTCGGCCCCGTGGATGGTCCTGAACCAGGGCCTTGGGCGCAGGGGGCGTGGGCTCCCATAGCCACCTTGATCTTGAAGAGGAGCCATCAGCCGCTGTCTCAGAGGTTCATCCACCCGACCACCATGGATGGCGCGGCGAGCCGATGGAAGCGGAGGGCCGCACCGTGGCCTGCTGATGACCCGCTGCCCGGTGGTCATGACAACCCCTGTTCGCGAGCATGCTCTTCGATTGTATTCTCCTGTATTCTCCCGCCTGGTGGGACCACCTCTGCCTCGTTGAACATAGAGCGGATCTGATGAGATCAGCCAGAGGCAGGTGTACAATCGTCAGGTTCAATCGCCGCGATGGAGCACCTGGAGGCGATGGTGGAGGGCGAGGAGCGATGGGCCGAGAGTGGCCCGGTCGTGAGCGTGGCCTGGTTGCGCGACTGCCTTGAGGAGCCAGGAGTTCGGGTGATCGACGCCCGCCCGGCCGCTTCATACGCTGCCGCCCATCTTCCCGGTGCGCTGAACCTGGACCTGTACGCGCTCCAGGTGCGTCGTTCGGATGCGGCCGAGCTCGAGCGATTTATCGCCAACGCCGAAGTGGCGCTGCGCCGCCTTGGGGTGCAATCCGGCGAGCGGGTGATCTTCTACGAGGATGTTGCCGGATCCATCGCCGCTCGTGGCGTCTGGCTGCTGGATTATCTGGGCCACGGCGGTGGTGCGATGCTGGACGGTGGTCTCCACGCCTGGGTTGCCGCCGACGGTCCCCTCACCCAGGATGTACCGTCGCCGGCGCCGAGCGACTTTCGCGCCGTCCCCGATCCCGCCCTGCTCGCCACCGCTGACGAGATTCGGGCCGCGATCGAGACGGACGCTGCCCCGACGTTGCTCGACACACGGAATGACGCGGAGCATACGGCGGGCACCATTCCGGGATCCGTCCACGTGGAGTGGATACACCACCTCAATCCTGACGGGACGTTGCGTTCCCCGACCACGTTGAGGCGCCTCTATGCTGAGGCCGGTCTTCCACCCCGGGCGGATCACCCCGTGGTGGCCTACTGTGCCAGTGGCTTCCGGGCTGCGCACGCCTACGTCGTGCTGCGGGCCCTGGGCTACGAGAATGTCGCAAACTACGCTCCGTCCTGGGGTGAGTGGGGTCGCCGCCACGATCTTCCCATGGCCGTGGCAGAGCTCGACGCGGATTGAGTCCGGTTGCTACGGGAGTAGC
The DNA here is from genome assembly GCA_030773875.1 of Chloroflexota bacterium. The sequence continues at coordinate 2,274 of JALYMD010000141.1, forward strand.
GCAGCAATGTTCTGGTCTCGCTCCAAGACCGGGTCGGGCTTGGGTCTCGGAGTCCAGAGCGCATCAATGATCGGTTGAGCGGGCGCGAGTGAACGCGCTGGGCGAGTAACAGCGTGAGGGGAAGGCAATGCGGCTGGTACTCATGCACCTGTTTCGGCATGAACCGGTGAACGGGGAGGTGACGTGGGACGTGGGCGCGGCGGTGGCCCGAACCACTCCTGGCGGCGGGGTAACGCTCGAGTTAGGCCCGGCAGATGGCCCACCGCATCTCCGCCTTTCCTTGAGCAGCGCGGAGGCTCTGCGGCTCGCGTCGACGGTCCAAGGGGTTGCCGCCAATGGCGGCGAGGGGATCCTGATCGTCGATGATGAGCACTGACGTCTTCGACCTCCCCTGTTTGACATCCTCCACGCAGAGGCGCTGTGCGCGATGTGGCTTCGCGTGCCCGGAACCGTTCTTCGACCGAGCGCGGGGCTACAGCTTTGCTGGCAATTCACTGAGTGGGATCCGAGCGGACCAGATCTGCTGGAGACCGGTGCGAGGATCGTTCCAGAACGGAATCACGGTCTCGCCCGTGATGGCGAGCCCCTGATAGTCTCCGAAGAACAGGTTGCCGCTCGGCGCCGGCGGAGCGGCGAGCGATGGATCGAACTGCTGGGTGCTCACCCGGACGGCTGGTCCAAAGCGACGGCCGCCGTCGGTGGAGCGGGCGATGTAGACATCCGCTAGCCGGTTCTCGGGGTCTGCGCGCCGGTCGAACCAGGAAACGACCACCGTACCGCCGGCCGCGATAGCAAGGCTGGGCTGAAACTGATCGCCACGGGCGATGTCGTTGACGTGGATCGGCTCGGAGAAGCTAGCTCCGCCATCGGTCGAGCGGCTCAGCCAGATGTTGACATTGCCGTTCCGGTCATCGTTCCAGACCACCACCAAATCTCCCGTATCCGGTGCGACGGCAAGTCCTGGCAGAGCCGCAGCGCGAAAGCCACCGTTCAGTTGTCCCGGCATCACCGCGACCTGGATCACCGCCCGGGGCTCATCGAACGTCCTACCGCCGTCACGAGATACGGTGAGACGGTAGGTTGCGACGTCGGGGTGAGGAGTATAGGTCGGGCCGAGAACATAGATAGTCCCATCCGGTCCGACAGCAACCTGAGCGCCCGCGCAGGCGGTGAGCAGAGCTTTGCGCGGCGAGAACGTCCGACCTCCGTCCGTGGAGCGGCTGAAAGACGTGACACAGTTGTCCTGCCAGACGACGTAGACGTTGCCCCGGTGGGGGCCATTGGATACGTCGACCGCTAGCCATTCCTTGTCATCGAAGGATCCAATGTCAACCTTGACCGGAGCGGCGAAGGTCTCTCCGCCATCGTTCGACCGGTAGGTGAAGACGCCCCAACCGCCGTTCGCACGGGTGTCTGGAGCGATCGCCTCCGCAAGGAGGTCGGTGACCTTCTCCTCAGGTTCGATCTCCGTCACGGCGATCACGGCTACGTAGACCTCCCCGTCCGGTCCGAAGGCGACCACTGGATCGCTGGTGATGGCGAAGGCTTCGAGTCCCGGGAGAATGCCGCGCTCCGACCAGCTTCGACCGCCGTCGTCGGAGAAGAAGACGCCGACGCGAAAGCCGTAACTGCTGTTGTCGGTGAAGAACTTTGAGGCCCCGACGAGCCGCTCAGGATTTTTGGAGTCCACGGCGACATGCGGCTCGCTGTAGGCGGAAAAACCGCCCGAACTCACCCGTACATTTGCCGGACCCGGTGGCCGATCCACACCGAGAACTGCCACGTCGTCGAGCCAGTAGTGGGTACTCGCGGTCGCACCAGTTGTCCGGCCGACAAAGGTCATCCGCAGGGGTTGCTTCGCCTGGACCGCCTGAGCGGCCAAGGCAGTGATGTCGATCCGGTGTTGGGCGAACGCGTCGGAGACGGCGACCTCCTCGCACGAGCGCCCCACGGTCTCGGCTGCGCCATTCTCAACCGTCACCCGGACCACGAAGTTGTCCTCGCATCCGTTCCCCGGCGGCTTCGTGGTTTCCGTCCGGAGAGAGTAGACCAGCGTCAGCGCTCGATGCCCCAGTGGCGGTTTGATCTCTTGAGCCAGTTGATCTTGACAGTCGGGCACCCCGCACAATCGGACCGCCGTTTCATGTTGGCCGGCCTGCCCGACATGAACCGTGCGGTCGGATTGACGGCTCGTAAAGCGCCAGGGGGACGACGCGACCGACACGCCTGCCGCAAGGCTCTCGAAGTCCCCATCTCGCACCGCTGACGTTGTAGTCTCCCCGGCGGCGACCTCTACGACGGCCGGGGAGGTGGCTGTCGCGGGGCTGAACATCACCGGCATGACGACGAGCGTGATCGCAAGCAGGAGTGATGCGGGTAACCACCGGTAATGGTTGGCTGAGGGAGGCGGCTGGTGCCGCGCTGGCGAGAACAGGTTAGACACGGTGGGTCGCGGACTCTTGGGGACGACGAAAGCCCGCCCACAGATCGTTCTCGTCGGGTAGAGCGGCGCCGGGTGCCGGGACCGGCCTCAGGCGGACGAAACAGTCGCGCGTGAACAGGGACCGCATGGTCGCGTCCGGGATCGTGCGAAAGGGGTGGTGGGGCCCGTACTGGGTCTTGTGTGTCGCGAGGGACACCGAGCGGCGGTCAAAGAAGTGTTTGACCGGAACGATCGTGGTGACGCGTGCATCGTCTGTGCCGATCGCGTCCGCGGTAATGGTCTGAACGGAGCCGAAGTCGAGAGCCGGGAAGCCGTTGGCCACCATCGCCTCGTTCAGCGTTGCCAGCATTGAGCGAGGGTAGGCAGTCGCGTAGAGCTTGTCCGGCCCGTGGGGTGGGCCAAGATCGGGAGCAAACTCTGGATCGGCCGCAGCGTCGAAGGCCGCAACCGTGGCGTGATGGACCGTGATATGGTCTGGATGGCCATATCCGCCGTTGGCGTCGAAGCTCAGCACAACCCGTGGGCGAATCCGGCGGATCTCTGCCACAACCTCGCGCATGAGTCGATCCGGCTCGACATCAACGAGCTTGCCGTCCGGATGATCGAGGAACACCGGCGACTCAAAGCCGAGCAGGCGACAGACTTCGCGCATCTCTTGCTCCCGCACGGCACCTAACGTTTCCGGCGTCGCCAGAGCCGGGTCGCTGATCTCACCCGCCTCGCCACGCGTGGCCAGCAGCAGATGGATCGCCACTCCCTGCTCGACGCAGGCTAGCAACGCCCCGGCAGTACCGACCTGTTCGTCGTCCGGGTGGGCGAAGACGCCGAGCAATGCCGGCA
>JALYMD010000142.1 GCA_030773875.1 Chloroflexota bacterium
CAGAGGTCCTGATCCACCCAGCAAACATCGGCGCCTTCGAACGTCCCTCCCCCGTGAACGGTCATCAGAATTGGGACCCCGAGACAGGCGAGCGCCTCTGCGACAAACCGTTCCTCTCCCGCGCGGACCGTGGACGCCGGACGTGTCACGATCGCCCCTTCCGGGGTCATGAGCATCAGATCCCGGATGAAGAGCGTGTTGGGCTTGTCGGCCCGAGTCCGCTCGACGTAGGAAACCGAGACACCGTGGGCGCGGTAGGCCTCAGCAAGAGCATCGTGCTGTTGGCGCGCCACCTCCGGCAATACGTCAGCACGCATCTGGGCCGCGTCAAAGTCAATGACGCCGTCGAGTTCCTCACCTGGTCGTCGAAGCAGGACGGCGCGAAGCGTGCCGCACTCGGAGGAGACGCCCCAGTCGCCCCATGTGCCGGGCAGATCGTCGCGAAAAACGGTCGACCGTTCCGACCACTTGGCGCCACCATAGGCTGCCGTCAGCGCCACTCGCCTCGCCTCCCGGGTTCAGATCCGTGCTGAGTTGTGCGGGGATTTGCGTGGGAAAAGTGTACCACGCGACCGAGATGCTGGCCCCAGACCTGTCATAGGGACACTCAGAACCGCTGCCTCCGGACCCACGCTTTGTAGCAGGCGGGGCAGATTATTCACCGCCCCGCCTGCTCCCCGCTCTCCTCTCGCGACCATCCCTAGTTGTTGTTAGAGGCCGCCGACTCCCTGCTCGTGTCCGTTACCAGACCAAAGCCTCTCGGCGAGCGCTTGAGGCTTGATCGGGATATCCGTCACGCGTAGACCGGTCGCGTCGCGGACAGCATTGGCTATGGTCGCCGGACCTGGGATCGCCGGCGGTTCGCCGACCCCCTTCGCCCCGTAGGGACCAAGGTCGGAGGCAACCTCGACCAGCACTGTCTCGATGGGAGGCACCATCTCTGCCTTCGGCAGGGCGTAGTCCATCAAGCTCGCAGTCAGCAACTGACCGTCGGGGTCATAAGTCATCCCCTCGTAGAGAGCCCAACCAATACCCTGCGCGACACCACCATAGATTTGCCCTTCGACCGCCGCGGGATTAATCGCGAATCCCACGTCCTGAACGGCAACGTAGCGGCGAACGGCCGTTTCACCCGTCACCTCGTCCACCTCGACCTCCGCGAGGTGGACCGCAAAGCCGGGCGCGCTTTGCGTAATGGCGGAGGAGCCGCGGCCATAGACGGGCTCGTACTTGCCGCCGACCGTCATGCTCATCCCGGCGATCTGCTTCAAGCTCACTCCAGCGGTCGGGACGCCCTTGACCCGGACCATGCCTTCGCTGATCTCCAAGTCCTCCACCGCCGCCTCTAGATGCTGGGCGGCAATGCCCAGGATCTGCTGACGAGCATCCTCCGCTGCCTTCTGAACGGCGGCACCCACCGTGTAGGTGATCTTGGAGCCGCCTGTGCCGCCAGCGTAGGGAGCAGCATCCGTGCTTGCCGTGGTCACCTCGACCTCGTCCGGTGCCATCCCAAAAGCCTCAGCCGCCACCTGGGCGAAGGTCGTGTTGGTGCCGCTGAGATCGACGGAGCCGAGCACCAGCGTCATCTTGCCGTTCGCGTCCAAGCGGCAGACGGCGGTAGCCGGCTCGATCCCGCCCGGCCATCCTCCCACCGCGATGCCGACGCCTCGGCCTTGCACTCGGGTCTGCTCCCGGTTCTGCCAGGCCGGGTGCCCCTGGAGAGCCTCAAGGCACTGGCGGAGCCCAATCTTCGGCCATGGGTTGCCGTTGGGTCGCTCGTCCCCCTCGGTGACGCAGTTGTGAAGCCGGAACGCCAGCGGATCAAGGTTGAGTTCCCGGGCCAGCTCATCCATCACGGATTCGACCGCGAGAGATCCCTGCTGGGCCCCCGGTGCCCTATAGGCTCCCGCCCCCGGCTTGTGGGTCAGGACCTCGTAGCCTCGAATCTCAAGGTTCGGGAACCGGTAGTAACCACCCATCAGGATGGCGGCGATCTGGAGCGGGGATCCGGAGCTGGCCCCGGTGCCAAAAACCATCCGGGACTGGAGCGCTGTCAGCGTTCCATCTCGCTTCGCCCCGATCTTAAGCTGAATCTCACATTCCGGTGCCGGATTCGCAGCCAGGAAGTCTTCCATCCGATTGTACTGGAGCAGGACTGGGCGCTGGACAGCAACCGCCGCCGCCGCAACGAGCGGTTCGATCAGGACGAACTTGCCACCGAACCCGCCGCCCACGGGCATCGGCACCACATTCACCCGGTGGACCGGCAAGCCAACGGTCGCCGCAACCTTTGTCCGGCAGTAGAAGGCGGCTTGTGTGCTCGTGTACACGGTGAGATCGCCCAGCGGCTCCACATTGGCAAGGGTAGCCTGCGTCTCCAGATACCCCTGATGGACCGTCTGGGAAGTGAACGTGAGATCTACGACGGCGTCAGCTTCGGCGAAGCCCCGCTCGACATCGCCGCGCTGGAAGTGGATCGAGTTGGAGACGTTCTGGGGCAGTTCCTCGTCGTCCGATCCTTGATCCTGAGCCGCATCGGCGTTGTGCATGCTGGCTTCTTCTTCGTTGCCAGCCGCCGCTGTCTCCCGCACCTTCGGCGCGTTGACGTCCATGGCCTGGTCAAGCGTCACAACCACATCGAGCGGCTCGTAATCGACGTCGACCGCCGCTACCCCGTCTTCCGCGGCGGCATCACTCTCTGCCAGCACTAGCGCCACGGCATGGCCCACGTGGAGAACTTCTCCCGTCGCGAGAGGATTCTCGCCCGGGTTGCCGTGCTCGTCCGGTGCGATCGGCAGATCCTCGGCTGTCAGGACCGCGACGACGCCCGGGATCGCTAGGGCCGCGGACTTCTCGATTCCCCGCACCCGAGCATGGGCATAGGCGCTTCCCACCGGCCTTGCGAAAAGGAGACCCGGCAACCTCAGGTCACCGGTGAAGCGCTCCTGGCCGGTCAGCTTCTGAGGTGCATCCAGCCGTTTGGTCCGTTTGCCGATCGCGACGTGCGCCACCATGAACGATTTCGCCTCCCTTGTCGTCGCTTTCGACCCGGTGTTCGCGTTACCCCGTTGCCGCACATGTACGGGCGACATCGCCCAGGGATTCTAGCACCGCCCGCGGGTCAGGTCTGGTCGACCGACTCCGATTCATCGCCCGCCCTCATTTGACGGGCGGTCCCACCACAACCGTGGCAGTACCCGAACACCCGTGAAGCCCCCCGGGGAAGCAGCAGGCATGTCCGCTTAACAGGATGCGGCTGCTTTCGCCTGTACGAGGCAGGAACAAGGGTAATCGGGGCTATCCCGTTCCTTCAGCCGCGATCACGTCGGCTGGACCCCACTCCTGCACGCGCAAGGGTTGGGCGCTCATGTGGGACAGAAACCCATACTGATCCAGGATTTGGCCGATGGCGGCTGCATCCTCCGCCTCCCAAAGAGAGAAGATGCGATCGTCGTGGAGATCCGGCGACCACGTCTTGAGCCACCGGGGGGACGCCCCTTCTATCCCAGCATCTCGGGCGAGGTCGAGCATCCGCGTGGGTGCCATGACAGCCGCGTTATCGAGGTCTACGGGCGTGTGGACTACCAGGTAGAGGGCCATTCCTCCTCCTCATCCCGACCGTCTGATAC
>JALYMD010000143.1 GCA_030773875.1 Chloroflexota bacterium
GTGAGCACCCGGACCTTGGTCGCCACTTGCGCCAGTCCCTTCTGCGGCGAACCGTTTTCACCTACGACCCTGACCCCCCGATCACCTGGGACGTGAGCATCCTCTAACGCGTCCTGCGCGACACACGCTGTCGCCGTGACGACAAACTCTGTCGTCGTTCCCCCCTAAACCCTTGATGAAGGCTGTCGTCCCGGCGACGCCGCTCGTCGCGCCGTCCACAGAGAGGCGCGGGCAACAGGCCGCATCCCCACTGTAGGGACTGCCGACCACTCCGACCCCCCCGCGCCTGAGCCGACCGGTGATCCTGGTCGAGGAGGCGAGCGCGGTATGCACGACGAACGACGGACGAGGGAACGCGGGCTGCTGCCAATCGAGGCCCGGCGCATCCTGTGGGATCGACTGTGGGCACGGCTCCTCGCGCCGCCTCCGGAAACAGGTGGGGAGGGTTCGGGGTGCGGAGGCGGGTCCAGTAACCCTGCTGCCCAGGACTCCCTGACCGGCGAGGGGGGACGGTAGATGCCCGCTCCACCCGACCTACTTGCCCACGCCCTCGCCGCTCACGATGCCGGCCTCTGCGTCCTGCCGCCTCGTGAGGACGGCTCCAAGCAGCCGGATGTCCTGTCCTGGACCCACTACCAACGGCAACGCTCCTCGGTCGACGAGATCCAGCGCTGGTACGGGGCCGGTTACCGGACCGGCATCGGCTACGTCTGCGGCGCCGTCTCCGGCAACCTAGTGCTCTTTGAGTTTGACGACCCCGAGACCTATCACGCCTTCCTCACCGCCGCCGAGCCGGCCGGTCTTGGCGACCTGGTCGCCCGGATCCGGAGCGGCTGCGAGGAGGCCACCCCCGGCGGCGGCATCCACTGGGCCTACCGCCTCATCGGTCTTCCCGCCAAGACCGTCGCGCTGGCCCGGCGACCGGGAATCGATGTCCAAGGACACCCGCGCCTCATCCCCCTGATCGAGACCAAGGGGGAAGGTGGCTACTGGGTCGCAGTCCCCTCGTCCGGATCGGTCCACCCTGCTGCCACGCCCTACCGCCAGATCTCCGGCGGTCCCGCCTCCATCACCACGCTCACCGCCGAGGAGCAGACCCTGCTCTGGGCGCTGGCCCAGACCTTCGACGAAGCCCCCAAGACGGAGACTGGGCCGCGGCCAGGCACCCAGGCGGGGGATGACCCACGTTGGCTCCTGCGACCCGGCGACGACTTCGACGCCCGGGCGACCTGGGAAGAGGTGCTGGAGCCTCACGGCTGGATGCATGTCTTCGACCGTGGGGAGGTCGGCTACTGGCGGCGGCCGGGCAAGACGACGGGGGTCAGCGCCACCACCAACCATGGCGGCCGGGATCGCCTCTACGTCTTCACCTCCTCGACCCCGTTCCACCCCGACCGGGCCTATGCCAAGTTCGCCTGCGTCGCCATCCTTGAGCACGGCGGCGACTTCACCGCAGCCGCTCGCGCGCTCGAACACCAGGGCTACGGCCGGCGGCGCCCGCATCCAGACCCGACGACCGAGACTCAATTCGCCGCGCGCCTGACCCCGGTGCCGCCATTCCCCCTTGAGGCGCTCCCCCTCGTCGCCCGCGCCTTTGTGGCCGCGGGGGCGGAGGCCCTCGGCTGCCCGCCTGATTTCATCGCCCCCCACCTCTTCGCCTTCGTCGGGGCGGTGGCCGGCAACGCCCGCAAGCTCCGCCTCAAGCCCGGCTTCGAGGTCACCCCGATCTTCTGGGAAGGGGTGGTGGGCCGGCCCGGCACGGTCAAAACCCCCGCCCTCAACCATGCCCGTCACCCCCTCGACGCTCTGCAAAAGGAGGCCTGGGAGCGCTACCGGGCCGAGACGGAGCGCTGGGAGGGGGAGAAGGCGTCCGAGCGGGGGGCCAGGCCCCGGCCCGAGCACTACTTCGCCACCGACACCACCACCGAGGCGGTGGCCTGGGCCCTGACGACCTCACGGGGGCTGGCGGTGGTCCACGACGAACTGGCGAGCTGGGTCGGCTCCTTTGACGCCTACAAGAAGGGCGGCGACCGGCCGACCTGGCTCTCGGCCTGGTCCGGCTCCCCCCTCAAGCCCAACCGCAAGACGGGAGAGCCGATCTTCGTCCCCGACCCGGTCGTCTGCGTCCTCGGCGGCATCCAGCCCGACGTGCTGCCGACCCTGGCCGGGGAGGCGGCCAAGGACGACGGCTTCATCCCCCGGCTCTTGCTGTGCTGGCCGGACGCCGAGCCCCAGCCCTGGACCGACGCCGTGGTCGGGGAGGACGTCGTCCGGGACATGCTGGCCGTTGTGCGCGGCCTGCGGCTGCCAGGGGAGCAGACGGTCGTCACCTCCTTGAGCACTGAGGCCTCCCTCGAGTGGCAGCGGTGGTTCGACGAGAACCAGCGGGTCGTGGCGGCCTCGCGGGGCCTGGCGGCCGGGTGGGCAGCGAAGGCGCCGGTCCACCTGGCCCGGATCGCCCTGGTGCTGCACCTGCTGGCCCAGCCGAGGGACCACGACCGGACGCTGGGTGCCGGCACCCTCCGAGATGCGATCCAGGTCGTGGAGTACTACCGGGCACACCTGGGGCGGGTGCTGCCGGCCTTCGGGGGGCCGATCCCAGCGGGGAGTGCTGGACTGGCCAGCCGGACCCTCCGGGTGCTGGAGCGGGCGCGGCCGGCGTGGGTGGGACGCTCAGAGCTGGCGGTTCGCCTGGGTGGGCATGACCCGGCCGAGGCGGTGGGGGCGGCGTTGGACGGGCTGCTGGCCGCGGGACGGGTGACCCGTCGCACCGTCGCCTCGGGCGGGCGGCCGCGGGAGGAGTGGCGGGCGACTGGGATAGATGCGGGCGGCGAGGCCGAGGAAGACCCGCTGCGTGATAAGGGGAAAGACGTGGAAAGTCCGGAGCGAGGGGACTTCTCACGTAATCACGTATTCACGCAGCCCCCCATTCTCGACGCTGACTCCGAGCCCGACGCGACCTGGGAGCGTTGGGAGGAGTCGTTGTGAGCGCCCGGGGGGAGGCGGAGCGGCTGCTGGAGGAGTTGCTGCGGGCCGGGGCGATTCCGATTTTGGAGGGGGCGCGGCTGCGGATCGCGGCCCCGCCCGGCACCCTGACCAGCGAGCGGCGGGATGCGTTGGCCGGCTGCCTGCCGGAGCTACGCGCGCTCGTGAGTGCCCGGTGGCGATCGCGCGAGGAGTGCGCCGCCCCTCGTCTCTGCCGGCGGATGACCCCCTGCGCTCGCCCGGTCGACGGATACCCCTGCCTCATCCCCGCAACCTGCTGTGTTTGCGGAACTAGGTTGGCTCCCGGCCGCCGCTACTGCTGTCCCACTTGTGCTGATGACCCTCGCATGAGGGTGACGACCCACGAAGGAGAGTCATGACGATGAGCCGAGCGCTTCGCTGTCGCCGCTGTGGTGCACTGTTCGTCCCCGACCGGTTCGCTGGCTTCAGGCGCTGGTGGCGCTTGTGTCCGCGCTGTCGGGGACTGCTTCCGCCGACGGGTGGGGTGCCGATGCAGGACGTCAACTTCGTCCCCCGCCATGTGCTGCTGGGTACCGCATGAGCCAGCGCTACCTGCGATGCCGCAACCCGGCCTGTCCCAATAAAGGTGGCACCGTCTTGGGGCGGCTAACCGCGGACGGCGGACTCGTCGTCAACCCGTCCGTGGTTTGCGTCCGGTGCTACTTGGATACGCACCGAGTGGTCGTCACATGTCCCAAGTGTGGGGACGAGCGGGAGTTTCGTGGCACAAGCGTCTTTGTCTCTCACCTAGAGTAACCCCGTGTGCAGATTTCGGGGTCAGTCGAGGAGGAGGACGAGTTGGAGCGGCTCGTTGCCGCGTTGGACGTTGAGGAGGACGGCGACGGTGTGGCTGAGGAC
>JALYMD010000144.1 GCA_030773875.1 Chloroflexota bacterium
CCGGGAATAGTATTCACCTCATTCACATAGATGCGATCGGTGCCCCGTTCCAGGAAGAGATCGACCCGCGCCATACCGGCGAGATCCAGGGCCCGGAACGCGTCGATGGCCAACTCCTGCACGAAGCCCATCGTGTCGGGTGAGAGGTTCGCCGGAATGATCAACTCGGAGCGATCGTCGACGTATTTCGCGGCGTAGTCGTAAAACTCGTTGGAGGGCACGATCTCTCCCGCAACGGAGGCAATCGGCTCGTCGTTGCCGAGGACCGAAATCTCCAACTCCCGCGCATTGACCCCCTGCTCGACCACGATCCGCCGGTCAAAATGTGAGGCAAGATCGATCGCCTCAGCGAGTTCCGCCGCATTGTGCGCCTTGGCGATCCCGACACTGGATCCCATGTTGGCCGGTTTGGTGAAGCAGGGAAACCCAAAGCTTTGCTCGACCCACGCGGTGATGCTGTCCGGATCGGCCTCCCACTCTTTCCGGTGAATGAGCCGCCATGGAGCTTGCGGCAGACCAGCCTGCGCGAGAATAGTCTTGGTCATGGCCTTGTCCATGGCCACCGCGGACCCAAGTACGCCCGCACCCACATAGGGCAACCCGGCCAACTCCAGCAGCCCTTGTACCGTGCCGTCCTCGCCGCGCGGCCCGTGCAGCACCGGGAAAACGACATCCACCCCGCTTCCCAACACCGATGGGAGGGCGGCGGGTGGCAACTCCTGCCCGCCGTCGGCTACCGAAGCCTGCTGCTCTTCGCCCGCTCCGACGGCAAACATCGGCGACCGCGCGATGAGACGGCCAAGCGGGTCGCCGCCGGACACCCAGCGTCCTTCCCGTGTGATACCGATTGGCACGACATCGTACTTCGTCGGATCGAGTGCACCGATCACCGTCTGCGCGGAACGCAGCGCCACGTCATGCTCGTCCGACTGCCCGCCGAAGAGCACGGCGACCCGAACCCTGTTCGGCGCCCGCTGGCCGATACCGCCGGCCGATCCGTCCGTCATGCTGTCCCCTTTCCCGCGATGCCCTCGGATGAGCAGGCGCGGCCCGATCGATCAGATCCCAAGCAGCGCGGCTACTCCTCCCCGAGTTGCTCGACCTCGGGCCGCAGGGCTACGCCGAACCTATCCCGCACCACTGCCTGGGCGTGGGCAATCAATGCCCTGACGTCGGCGGCGGTGGCCCCGCCCGTGTTGACGATCCAGTTGCTGTGCTTCGGCGAGAACCGCGCTCCGCCGATGGCAAAGCCCTTCAACCCGGCCTCTTCGAGCAGCCGGCCGGCAAAGTCGCCGGGCGGGTTGGCGAAGGTGGAACCGGCACAGGCGCCGGTCGGCTGGGTCTCCTTCCGGAACTGCGCGTGCTCGTCGGCGAGCCGAACCAACTCGGCCGGATCTCCTTTCGGTAGCTGAAAGATGGACCTCAGCACGTGCCAAGGACGAGGCCGAGCCGCGTGCTTGATCCGCGTGTCCCGGTAGGCTGGCTCCAGCCACGTTACCGGCCACTCGCAGGTCACGCCTTTGTTGTCGAGAACGACAACACGCTCCAGATGGTCTTTCAACTCGGTTCCGTGGGCACCGGCATTGTTGACCGTTGCGCCGCCGATCGTTCCCGGCAGCCCAACTCCCCAGTCCATCCCGGCCCAACCCCGCTCCGCGGCGTACCGGCCAACCCAGGAGAGAGGCGCCTGCGCGCCAACATTGAGAAGCACGTGATCGCCCAGGTCCTCTGCCGACAGCAAGCCCTCGGCGCGCTCACCGGGGGTTCTGGCGAGGACGACTAGGCCACGGATCCCCCCGTCGCCCACGAGCAGGTTGCTGCCGCCGCCGATCACCGTCACCGGCAGCGATTGCTCGTGGCCCCAGGCAACCGCCGCCACCAGGTCATCAGGCGTGGGAGCCCGGATAAGCAGATCCGCTGGGCCACCGACCCGCCACGTCGTGTGGAGCGACATCGGCGACCGCTCAAGGATCTTCAACGACGGCCGCCCTGGCACGGTTTGGACAGGAGCTTTCTCTACCCGCCGTCGCGGCGGTCGGCTGTCCACCGCAGCAGCCGTTCGCTCGCCCAGCAGGCGGAGAAGAATCGGCCCGGTAGCCGTGACGTCTCCCGCACCCATCGTCAGCACCACGTCATCCGGAGCGACTTCGGCGGCCAGGTGCTCTGCTGCGGCCAGCGGCCCAGGAACGACCGCGGCCCCGGAGGGCACCAGGGTGGCGAGGTCGGCGGCACGCATACCGAGGGAATCGGTCTCGCGGGCGGCGTAGATCTCCAGCAGCAGGACCCGGTCGGCATCACCAAAGGCGGCAGCAAACTCTTGGAGCAACGCTTTCGTCCGGCTAAAAG